>NZ_JAAGPO010000087.1:0-40309 GCF_017104825.1 Burkholderia sp. Ac-20345
TCACCAACCGCTCGATCGCTGGCGCGAAGGCCAGCGCGTGCGCATCGTCGCGCTCGCGCCGGGCGCGACGCCGCCGCCGGAAGACGCGCGCTGGCAGACCCTGCTCGTCACGGCACGCGGTGCGCCTGTAGTGCAGGCAACCGGCACTGCGCGAGCCGATTGCGTCGCATCGACGCCCGATGCGTGGATCGCGTTCGCGACGATCGCCGGCGTGGCGCCCGACGCGCTCGGCGGCACGCAGCTCCTCGCCGATCGCCGCGGCTGGCTGCGGGCGCGCGCGTTGCCGGGCAGCGCCGGCTGGTCGGATGCCGACCTGCTGTGCCGCTCCGACGCCACCGCACGACCGGCCGTAGCGGCCGCGAACGGCGATCCGCTGACCGCGCTGCTGCTGCGCGTCGATACGGAGCCCGTGCGCGATGTGCAGGCCGGGCTCCCGCACTGACTTCCCGAACCCTTCTTTCGACCGAACGAACTTCACGATGAATCCGACCCGACGCCATTTCCTCGCCCAAGCAAGCGCCCTCGCCACGATCGCCGCGGCCCCCGCGGCACTGCGTGCGCAATCGGGCACGCGGCCGCTGCTGCGCGCCGGCGACCAGAAAGGCGGGCTGCGTGCGCTGCTCGAAGCGGCCGGCGAACTGAACAGCCTGGCCTACGACATCGCATGGACCGAGTTTCCGGCCGCCGCGCCGCTCGCCGAGGCACTGAACGCGGCCGCCGTCGACTGCGGGCCGATCGGCGACGCGCCGGTGATCTTCGCGCTCGCGTCGGGTGCACGCATCAAGGTGATCGGCGCGAACCGCTCCGACCCGTACGGCACGGCCGTGCTCGTGCGGCCCGATGCGGCGCTGAAAGGCGCGGCCGACCTGAAGGGCAAGCGCATCGGCACCACGCGCGGCTCGATCGGCCACTTCGTCACGTTGAAGGCGCTCGACGCAGCCGGCCTGCCGCCCGACGCCGTCTCGTTCCGCTTCCTGCCACCGGCCGACACGATGCTTGCGCTCGCAACCGGTTCGATCGACGCCTGGGCGACCTGGGAACCCTATACCGCGCTCGCCGAAACGAGCGGCCGCGCGCGCGTGCTCGTCAACGGCCGCGGGCTGTGGTCGGGCCTCAGCTACATCGCGGCGACCGACGCGGCGATCGCGTCGAAACGCGACGTGCTGCACGATTTCCTGCGGCGCGTCGTGCGCGCGCAGACGTGGTCGTACCGCCATGTCGATGCATATTCCGCGGCGCTCGCGCGCATCATCGGCATTCCGCCGGCGGCCGCGAAACTGCAATTCGAGCGCCGCAACACGCGCTGGCTGCCGATCGACGCGACGGTCATCGCCGAACAACAGCGCACGGCCGACTTCTACCTGAAGGCCGGACTGCTGCGCCAGCCGCTCGACGTGCGTACGACGTTCGACCCCGGCTTCCCGCTCGCATGACCGGCCGCGCGACGGTGCGCAGCCGTCCAAACGGCTGAGGCGCGATCTGGCACAATCGCAGTCTCGTCATCCGCCTTCAGCCAGCGTCATGCCAGCCATCGCCGAACTCTTCGTCTATCCGATCAAATCCTGTGCCGGCATCGCGCTGTCGCGCGCGCAACTGCTCGAAACGGGCCTGGCGTACGACCGCCACTGGCTGATCACCGACCCCGCCGGGCAGATGATCACGCAGCGCACGCACCCGCGCCTCGCGCTGATCCGCACCGCGCTCGACAGCGATGCGCTCGTGCTGAACGCGCCGGGCATGCGCGAGCTCCGCACGCCGCTCGACGGCGACGTATCGCCCGCCACGCCGAAAATGGCCGCGACCGTGTGGCGCGATACCGTCGACGCGATCGATACGGGCGCCGAAACGGCCGCATGGCTCACCGAATTCCTCGGCACGCCCACGAAGCTCGCGCGCTTCGGGCCCGACGCGCGCCGCGGCTGCAACCGCAAATGGACCGGCGAGATCGATACGCACACGCAGTTCGCGGACGGTTACCCGCTGCTCGTGATCGGCCAGTCGTCGCTCGACGACCTGAACGCGCGCCTCACCGCGAAAGGTGCGCCGGCGATCCCGATGAACCGCTTCCGCCCGAATATCGTCGTGTCGGATCTCGATGCGTACGAAGAGGATTTCGTCGAACATCTCGACACGGAAGGCGCGACGCCCGTGCGGCTGCGCCTCGTGAAGCTGTGTACGCGCTGCCCGATGCCGACGATCGACCAGGTCACCGGCGCGCCCGATCCTGCGTGGCCGCACGAGCCGACCGACACGATGCAGACCTATCGCGCAAACCCGAACTTCAACGGCGAGCTGACGTTCGGCATCAATGCGATCGTCGTCGAAGGCGCGGGCACGTGGCTCGAAGTCGGCCAGTCGCTGGAAGCAGAGATCGGCTTCGGCGACTGACCAACCCGCCATGCAGCCTGCCAGACCTGCGTGCGCACGTTCCGGCAGATCAAGCCTTCCTGACTACGCGATCGCCGTATTCAGCGAGCATGGATTCGAGCGCAGCTCGGCCTGAATGTCATCAGTGCGATGGGCATCGGGCGACAGCGCCTCTCCGCGGCGTCCGGCGACAAATGGCAGCTTGACCTGTCGGCCCGGCGCCGCTCCGGGACGAGCGAATGCGCAGCGCACTTCGACGCGTTGCGTAGCGGCGCACGCGCGATCGACGGCATCGACGCGTTGCTTCGCCACGTGGTCGAGATGGCGGCCCAGTCTTGTCTTCGCACGATTTCGATCTACGAATTCGGCGCGCCCCGTCCAGAGCTCACGGATATCCATGCGGTGCCGGCCCACCGCCTGATCACCGCAATCGCAGGCCGGGTCCGTGATGCGCAGCGCGAAGGCGGCGTGGCCGCCGAGTTCCTGATCGCGAGCATCAACGGCATGCGCATCGCCGGGCGCGGCGACGCCGACCGCGCGAGCCTGTCGGTGTGATCGGGCGCGTCTCGTCCGCAGTCGTGCGCGTCGGGGCGTCGCCGTTCTCTTTTAGAGAAACCCTCGCATCTCTATTTTTCATCCCATGCGCTCAATAAAATTCATATCATGCGCATGTTCTAACCCGCCGGCATCGCGCCCCGCGCCAACGACCAAGGAGACGCCTTCGTGCTGGACGCCATCCTCATTACTCTCGGCATCGCCGTGGTCGCGTGTTCGTTGTTCTACAAGTTCCTGCTGCTCCTGTACCAGGCCGACCAGCGCGCCGCCGAGCGCCGCCGGGAAAAGAGCCTGGGCGACGACAGGCCCGGCCCGTTCTGATGGCGGCACGCCGTCGCAGCGCGTATCCGCCGCCCCAGCCTTCTTTGTCCATTTCCGAGGAATGAACCATGTCACGCTCGCTTTCCACTCCACTGACCCAACAGATCGGGATCGCCCTGCCGATCGTGCAAGGTCCGATGAACGGCGGCTCGACGCCCGAGATGGTCGTCGCAGTCTCCAACGCCGGCGGCCTTGGCTCGCTCGCCGCGGCCGGCCTCGGCCCTGACGCGATCCGCTCGCAGGTCCGGACAATCCGCGCCGGCACGTCGAAGCCGTTCGCGATCAACCTGTTCGTGCTCGACACGCCCGCGCCGAGCGATGACGAGGTCAGCGGCGCGCTCGAACGGCTGCAGCCGATCCGCGCCGAGCTCGGCCTCGCACAGGGGCAGCCGCTCGAACGGTACTGCGAGGATTTCCGGCAGCAACTCGAGACGCTCATCGAACTGAAGGTGCCGGTGGCGAGCTTCACGTTCGGCCTGCTCGACGCGCCGTCCGTTCAGCGCCTGCACGATGCGGGCAGCCTCGTCATCGGCACCGCCACCAGCGTCGCCGAAGCGCGCGCGTGGGAAGCCAACGGCGCGGACATCATCTGCGCGCAGGGCGCCGAGGCCGGCGGGCACCGCGGCACCTTCCTCGGCCACCCCGACGCCAGCATGATCGGCACGCTCGCGCTCGTGCCGCAGATCGCCGACGCCGTGTCGCTGCCGGTGATTGCCGCAGGCGGCATCATGGACGGCCGCGGCATCGCCGCCGCGCTGACGCTCGGTGCGCAGGCCGCGCAGCTCGGCACGGCCTTCCTGACCTCCGCCGAATCGCCGATCCATCCGGCGTGGAAGGCGCACATCCGCCAGTCGACCGACACGTCGACGCGCACGAGCCGCACCTTCACCGGACGCCCGGCGCGCGGCATCGTCAACGACTACATCCGCCGCATGGCCGAGTTCGAGCAGCACGTGCCCGCGTATCCGATCCAGAACGCGCTGACGACCGAGATCCGCAAGGCGGCCGGTGAGGCGAACCGCACCGACTTCATCTCGATGTGGGCCGGACAGGCGGCGGGTCTGAGCCGCCAGCGCGACGACGGCATCCCGGCCGCGGCGCTGGTGCGCGCGCTCGCGGACGAAACCGCGACGATCTTCGGCTGAAACCGGCTCCCGCATCACAACGACGAACAACGCACGGCCCCTTCACGGCGCCGTGCGTCTTTCATTTCCCGCTTCTCCGATTACCGGAACACCACCGTCTTGTTACCGTTCAGCAGGACCCGGCGTTCCGCGAACCACTTCACCGCCCGCGCCAGCACCACGCACTCCGCATCCCCGCCGACCGTCGCGAGCGCCTCCGGCGACATCGCGTGATCGATCCGCGCAACGTCCTGCTCGATGATCGGCCCCTCGTCGAGATCGCGCGTCACGAAGTGCGCGGTCGCCCCGATCAGCTTGACGCCGCGCGCGTGCGCCTGGCCATACGGCTGCGCGCCCTTGAAGCTCGGCAGGAACGAGTGATGGATGTTGATGATGCGCCCGTTCAGCGCCTCGCAAAACCCGGCCGACAGGATCTGCATGTAGCGCGCGAGCACCACCAGCTCGATGTCGTGCGCAGCGACGAGCGCGAGGATGCCCCGCTCCTGCGCCGCCCGCTCGTCGGCCGACGCGTGCGCCGGCAGCGGGAAATGATGGAACGGCAGGTTGTAGCCGTCGACGAGCCGCGCGAGGTCGCGATGATTCGACACGACGCCGCATACCTCGACCGGCAGCGTACCGCTCGCGTGGCGAAACAGCAGGTCGTTCAGGCAGTGGCCGAGCTTCGACGCCATCAGCAGCACGCGGGGACGCTGCCGCGCGGCGAACAGATGCCACTGCAGGTCCGCCCCGTGATCGAGCAGGCCGATGCCCGCACGCAGCGCCGTCGCGGTCGCACCGCCGTCGTCCACCGCGAATACGATCCGCATGAACAGTCGTTGCGACGACGGATCGCTGTACTGCGCCGAATCCAGCACGTGGCCGCCCAGGTCCGCGAGCAGGCTCGACATGCGGTGAATCATCCCGCGCTGCGCCGGGCAGGACGCGGCCAGTACGTATTCGACGCTCGCGACGCTCACGGGCTCGACCGTCGCCGCCGCCTCGTCGGGCGAGCGGGCTTCGCTTGGTGTCAACACGACGTCTCCTCCTCGTCAGATCGTGGCATGCGCTTTGCCGCTGCGCGCCGCCGTGTTCAGGTGGTCCACCACGTCGCCGAGGCGGCGCATGCCCTCGGTGATGTCGGCGGCGTCGAGCGCGCAGAACGGTACGCGCAGGAACCGGTAGCCGGGCTGCGCGTCGAAGAACGCGCGCCCCGACGAGAGCACGAGCCCCGCCTCGCGCGCCGCCGCCTGCAGCGACTGCTCGTCGATGCGCGCGCCGAGCCGCAGCGACGCGAAGAAGCCACCATCCGGGCGCACGAACAGCCGTCCGGGCAGATAGTGCTCGATCGCCTGCAGGCAGGTGTCGAGCCGCGGCCCGTAAAGCTGCTTCAGGCGGTCGAGCTGGGGCGCCAGCCGGCCGTCCTCGCACCACGCCGCGATAATGCCCTGCGCGAAAAAGCTCGGCGTGATGTAGTGCCGCTCGGCCACGCTCGCGACACGCTTCACGACGTCTTCGGGCGCGACCAGAAACCCGGTGCGCACGCCCGGGCTGATCAGTTTCGTAAACGAGCTCAGGTGCAGCGTCAGGTCCGGCGCCATGCTGCGCAGCGACGGCAGCGGCGTGCCGCGATAGCGGAGAAAGCCGTAAGGTCCGTCCTCGACGAGCAGGAACCGGTACTCGCGCGCCCAGCGGACCATCGCGCGCCGTGCGTCGACGCTCATGCATGCGCCGGTCGGGTTCTGGAAATCGGGAATCAGATAGACGAGCTTCGGCTGGTGGCGTTTCAGCTCGCGCTCGAACGCGTCGATGCAGATGCCGTCGGCGCCGACGTCGATGCCGACGATCTTGACGCCGTGCTGCCGCAGGGTCGTGATCGCGCGGTCGTAGGTCGGGCGCTCGACGAACACGACGTCGCCCGGCTGCAGGTACGCGTCGCAGATGAAATTGAACAGTTCGAGCGAACCGTGGCCGACCAGCACGTTCGACATTGCGCTGTCGAACCACGACGCGATGAACTCGCGCAGCGGCGGATAGCCGAAAGCGGGCCCGTACTGCAGCATCCGGTCGGCGTCGCGCGCGAGCGCGCTCGCCGCCATCGCGCGCAGCGAATCGACCGGGAACGTCCGCGGATCCGGAACGCCGCGGGAAAGATCGATTGTCTTCATGAGTAATCCTGTATGAAAGCGAGTTAGTTGACGAGGCGAACCGTGCCGCGCGCACGCGGATCGGATGCGGCTTCCGGCATGTCGCCGTTGACCCGGATCACCTGGATGTCGCCGTTCGTGAAGCGCGGCTGCAGGTTATAGCCGCGCGCGACGAGCTCCTCGGCGAGCACGCCCTCGATCGGCGCGTAAGGCTCCCAGTACACGGTGTTCACGGGCAGCAGTTGATGATGGACGCGCATCTTCGCGACGGCCTTCGCGAGCGGCATGTCGAACGCATGCACGTTGTTGATCACCTGGAAGATCGATCCGAAGATCCGCGACCCGCCCGGCGTGCCGATCACGAGCGACACCCGGCCGTCCTTCGTCAGGATCGTGGGCGTCATCGACGACAGCATCCGTTTGCCCGGCGCGATTGCGTTCGCGTCGGCGCCCACCAGGCCGAACCGGTTGGCCGCGCCCGGTTTCGCGGAGAAGTCGTCCATGTCGTTGTTCAGCAGGAAGCCTGCGCCCTCGACCACGACACCGCTGCCGAACTTCGAGTTCAGCGTGTAGGTGTTGGACACCGCGTTGCCGAACTTGTCGATGATCGAGAAATGGGTCGTCTCCTCGCTCTCCTCCAGCCCGGGCTGCACCGCGTCCACCCGCGTCGGCACCGCGAGATCGACCGCGGCCGCGCGGCGGCGGATGTAGGCGGGCTCCAGCAGCGCGTCGACCGGCATCGCCTGAAAAGCCGGATCGCCCAGGTATTCGGCGCGATCCGCGAACACCCGCTTCGACATTTCCGCGACGAGATGGACGTACTGCGTCGAGTTGTGCTCGACGCCCGCGAATGCCGCGCTCAGCACGTCCTTCATCTTCAGCAACTGCAGCAGCCCGATTCCGCCCGAGCTGGGCGGCGGCGCGGTCACGACCTCGTAGCCGTTCCAGTGGGCCACGAGCGGCTTGCGCCAGATCGTCCGGTATTGACGCAGGTCATCCTTGGTAATCGGCACGTCGAGGTCGGACAACTGCCTGACCAGCAGTTCCGCCGTCGCGCCGAGGTAGAACTCGTCGACGCCGAAACGCGCGATACGCTCGAGCGTGTCGCCGAGCTCCAGCTGGCGGAACACGCCGCCCTCCTCCATCGCGCCGAAGAACCGCTTGAAGTTCGTCTTGCCCTCGAAATCCGCCAGCATGACGTCGCGGCGCTCGATCAGTTGACGGTGCACGACGAAGCCCTGCTTCGCGTAGCGGATTGCGGGCGCCACCAGCCGCCGCCATGGCAAGGTGCCGAACCGGCTGTGCGCGTCCCACAACCCGCGCACGGTGCCCGGCACGGCAACCGAGTGGCGGCCGACCACGCACATGCCCGGCACGACCTCGCCGGCTTCGTCCAGGTACATGTCGCGCCGCGCGTTTGCCGGCGCGCATTCGCGATAGTCGAGGAAGTACGGCGCGCCGTCGTAGTGGATGTTCATGAAACCGCCCCCTCCGATGTTGCCCGCTTCCGGATAGGTGACTGACAGCACGAACGCCGCCGCGACCGCGGCGTCGATTGCGTTGCCCCCTTCCGCCAGCACCGCCTCGGCCTCGTTCGCGCTGTATACGTCCGGCGCGGCCACGGCGCCGGCCTTCAGCGCCTGCGGAATCCGCCCGCCGGCCTCCTGCTTCATTTTCCGCATGACCCGCTGCGATTCCTCGGCCGCCTCGCGTGCCCGGGCGTCCTGTTCGCTTTCGCGTCGGATCGGTTTTTCGTTGGAGATCTTCATGGTCTGACAGTTCTGGTGAAATGAATGAAACGGCGCGCGTGCCGGCCGGTGGGCCGGCTCGCACGCCCCGCCCGTCAGCCGAGCGCGGCTTCCGGGTACGCGGCCGCCTGCGGCTGCGGCGCGGCGGCGCCGAGGAACACGCCGGGCCGGTTCGAGTGGTAGGCAAAATGCATCGGATGCTCGCGCCGCTCGACTGCATCGAACACCGCCTGGGCAATCTCGGGCGCCTGCGCGAATCCGCCGGTGTTATGCCCGCCCGTGATCACGCAGCGGCCGCCCTGCGCGCCCGGCAGGATCTCGAACACGCCGAGGCCCGACGAGGTCCACGGCCGTACGCAGTACTTGAAGCTGTCCTGCAGATTGCCGGCCTCGTTCGCCGCGCGGTACGACGCGGGGAAGTACTTGGCGGCCGTGTCGACGAGCCCCTGGTAGATCTGCTGGAGTTGCGCGTGATCGATGTTGCGCGGATCGACACCGGTATGGCCATATCCCGATCCGATCACGAGAATCGGCCGGCCGCGCTCGTCCGTCGCGACGGTAATGTTCGCGTCCTCGGTGATGTGCCCCTTGCGGGCCAGCTTCAGCGAATGGCGCAGATCCGGCTCGAGGTTCGGGATCCGCAACCACGCGCCGAGCACGCCGTGGATCTTGCCCTTCGTCTCGGTGCCGCTCAGCAGCGTGTCGCCGTACGCGCCGGTCGACAGCACGTAGTGGTCGGCTTCGAGCACGTCGCCGTCGATCCGCACGCCGCACACCCGCTTGCGCGCATCCCGCTCCAGGCTCTGCGCCGCGCATCCCCAGGTGAACTCCGCGCCACCCGCGCGCAAGCGCTGCAGCAACTCGCGCACGAACTTGTGCGAGTTGACCGTGAAGCCGACCACGTGGACGCCCCCCGCGACATGGCCGCCGCGCACCGCATCGGCGAGCGCCGGATGCTGCTGCGCGACCTCCTGCGGCGTCAGCACCTGCAGGGTGGCGCCGATGCGGTTCTGGCGCCGCACCGCGGCCGCGAACTGGGTCTTGTCGGAATAGAGCCGCAGGATGCCCTGGCGCATCAGCGCGGCCGTGAACAGATCCGGATCGTCTTCGATCCAGCGCGTCCATTTCGGGTAGCTCGCGCGCGACAGCGCGAAGATGTCGTCGTTGTACTTGTCGGCCAGCCAGACCGGGATGCCCTCGAACTCCCTGACCCAGCGCAGCTCGTTGTCGGACAGCGTCTCCTTCCAGTGGACGTTCCAGCCGAGCTCCGTCACGCTGCGCCGAAACAGGTTGTTCATCGTCAGCGAGACCTGCCGGTCGTTGTAGTTGTCCATCTCCGACAGCGTGAACATCCGCGCGTCGTCGCCGCCGTGGCTGCATCCGTAGCTCGTCCACGGATGGGCGGCGCCGGGGTCCGGGCGCGCATCGACGAAATGCACCGCATAGCCTTCCTGCTGCAGCCGGTACCCCGTCACGAGATTCACGAGCCCCGCGCCGACCAGCAGGACCTTCGTGCTGCCGACGACCGTGTCGGGCTGCGGCGCCGGTTCGTCATGCCCGAAGCGGCTGCGCAGCGCGTGCCGGACCCAGCGGGCCTCGAGCAGCTCGAACGCGCTGACGTAGGCGTCGCCGAGCGACTTGCCGACCGCCTGTAAGGTCACGCTGTTGCCGGCCTCGATCTCGCCGGACGGCGCGTAGTCGAGCAGATCCTGCGCGTTCGGATCGGGAATCACGACGCGTACGACGTAGACCGGCGACGCGCTCGCCGCGGCCCATTCGTCGATCGCCTTGCGGGGCACCGGGTCGCTCGAGATCAGCGCGTCGACGCCGCCCTCGATGAGCGTGCGCGCGAGCATGTCCTGGCTCTTGTGCAGCAGGTCCGGGCGGTAGACCACGTTATCGGCGAGCAGTGCGTCCTGCAGCGGCTGGTCCAGCACATCTAGCAACAATATCTTCATGGTGGTATCCGATGGAATGTCGGTAAGGGTCATGGATGCGCGCCGCGCATCCGGAACGTTCACGCGGGTGTCAACCGTGCGTGCTCATCGCCAGCAGCGCGAGCACGTAGACATAGGCGATCGCCATGCCGAGCGCGCAGAAGCGCCAGTTCGACACGTAGCTGGTCTCGCGGCTCGACATCTGGAGGCTGGTGGCGGCGAGAATCGAGCAGATCGACACGGGCGACAGCAGGTTCGACATCACGAACATCGACGTCCACGCGAGGTACTGCACGTACGTCGGCCCGAGCACGGTCGCGTCCACCAGCGGGAAGAAGATGCCGAACAGGATCATCGGGTGCACGCCCAGCATCGTGATCGCTGGCAGCACGACGATCAGCAGCACGACGACCGCATACGGATTGCCGAGCGGCGCGCGCACAGCCTTCGGCAGGTATGCAGCGAGATCGACGTGCTGGATCGTGAAGATCAGCAGGCTCGACGCCGCGAGCAGCAGCAGCTCGGGCGCGATCCCGTCGACGCTCTTCGGCACTTCCTTCGCCAGCGCCGGCCCCGCCTTGCTGCCGGACAGCACCAGCAGCTCGAACGCGTAGCCGGAAACCATCGCGAACGCGAACGACCAGGTCAGCTTGTTCGTCATCACGTAGCAGATCACGCCGAACGACGCCACCATTGCCGCCAGCACGAGCGGCTTGAGCTTGTCGACCTCGCGTGCCTTGCCGCGGCCGTCGTCGATTTCGAGACGCGGCGTCATCGCGCCCGCCACGACGAACAGCGCGAGCGGCATGCCGAGCAGCAGCACCGCGGCGGAATCCAGGTGCGGAATCGCCGCCGCGATCGACGCCGATGCCACCGTCGTCGGCAGGATGAACATCGACGCGCACAGCGAACGCATCGTGATCCGCGCGATGCCGAGCCGGTTCCTCACCTGCGGCCCGCAGACGGCGCCCATCATCGATATCGCGCCCTGGCTCGTGAACAGCGTGAGCGCCATCGTCGCGAGCGCGACCCTCACCGAGTTGCGCGCGCGGTCGGGTGGCGTGATCAGCCGGCTGCTGACGAGCGCGGCAAGCCCCGAGCGCGTCAGGCTGTGCCGAAACAGCGACACGCCGACAAGCAGCGCCATCACCGGCGAGAACCGGCCCATCGCCGCCAGCAGTTGCGGCGCATCGACCGCATTGCCGAGCAGCGGCACGCAGATCGCGAAGATGACCACCGCGTACCAGAGCGTCTGCTTCTTGCGGCTCTCCTTCGACAGGCACAGGATCGCGAGCGGAACGCAGACGATCACGCCGACGCTCGACGCCAGCTTGGGCAGCACCGCCGAATACGCCGTTGCCGCCAGCAGCAGCATCGAGCTCAGCATCAGGGTGCTGGCTTTCTGCCATCCGTTCAACATGACGTTCTCCTTATCGTTCTAGATGGACTGAAGAAATTCGTTGAGCAGGTTCGGCTCGGTCACCATCGGATCGTGCCGCGCGTCCAGCTCGCGCCAGATCCAGCCCGGTTGCGCGCGGATGTCCTTCTTGAGCTTCGCCAGCGGCGCGAACGAATGGGCCACGCAGTCGACATAGATGCGCGGCACGCCGTTGCCGATCGGGTTCTTCAGGTAGAACTTCTCCTGGTAAGGCCCGACCGGATGCGGCGTCAGCAACGACCCGACCCACGCCTTGTCCTCCTCCGTGACGATGTCGTAGGTGCTGAGCGGAGGCGGCGGAATCGCGATGCCGTTGCCTTCGCGCGCCACCTGCTCGAGCCGCTTGCGGGTAATCTCCGCCGGCTGCGCGTCGAACGCGGATACGCCGTTCGGGACGACGAGCGCGTCGAGATAGACGAGCGTCCGCAGCGCCTGCGGAATCCGGTCGGCCACGCCGCTGATGATGAGCCCGGAGAAGCCGCTGCCGACGAGAATCACATCGCTCAGGCCTTCGTACTGGATGTGGTTGACGATGCTCGTGATGTGGGTCGTGAGCGTGATGTCCTTCGACAGCAGATGCTTGGCTTCGCCCACGCCCGGGCAGGTCGGCGTGGATACGCGATGCCCGGCCGCGCGCAGCTTCTCCGCGACCTTCTTCCAGCACCAGCCGCCATACCACGCGCCGTGCACGAGCACGAACGTCCTGACCTTCGACGGCGATTGCGCCGGCACCTTGGCCGACGTGTCCTGCGCATTGACCTGCCGGGCCGCGAACGCGCCCAGCGCGAGGCCAAGCGCCCCATTGTTGAAGTTGCGACGATTCATGGTTCCGGTCTCCTGTTATACGGCCTCGGCGTCGAGCTCCTGCTCGGTTTCACAACGCGCCGCTATGTCGTCCACCATCGCGATGCAGGCGCGCCCCGCATCCTGCAGCCCGCGCGAATTCGAGAACGGGCGCGGCAACACGTACGTATAGAAATGCGCGCCCTCCACCACGTAGCCGAGCGCCCACAGATTCGGAATCACGTCGCCGGCGCGGTTGATCACGTTGACGCCCTGCGTGATCTCGATACCGCTCGGTTTGAAGTCTCCGTTGCTGAACGGCGTGACGACGCCGGACGCGAGCATGTTCCGGACCAGCGGCGACGGGCTTGCCTCGGGTTCGAACAGGTCGACCTTTGCGCGGATCAGCACGTCGAACGCCTCCTGCACCGGCTTGCCGAAGCGATCGGTCGACAGCGTGAAGCAATGGTGCTGATCGTCGTAGCCGAGCTCCGGCCTGGGACCGAAGAAAGACAGCACGCCCGCGTCGATCAGCGCGAGCATTTCCATGTTCCGCTCCTTGGGCGGCCCGCTCGCGATTCGGTTGCTGATCGAGCACCAGTACGACAGGAAGCGACGGTGCGATTCCGGCGTCAGCCTGCAGTAGTCGACCGCGTGCCGGATGTTGTCGCGGATGTCGCGCAGGATGTCCGCCGCCGCCTTGCGCGGGTTGTCGACGTTGCCGCCGAAGCAGTCCGCGATGTCCTCGATCAGGTGGCCGCGGACGTACGTCCGGTACGCTTCCTGGTCGACGAACTCGAGATGCGCGGCA
Organism: Burkholderia sp. Ac-20345; assembly: GCF_017104825.1. Classification (NCBI taxonomy): domain Bacteria; kingdom Pseudomonadati; phylum Pseudomonadota; class Betaproteobacteria; order Burkholderiales; family Burkholderiaceae; genus Burkholderia; species Burkholderia sp. Ac-20345. Next base: position 13,229 of record NZ_JAAGPO010000087.1, read on the forward strand.
GGCACCATCAGCAGATCGATAGCTGCGTCGACCTCCGGCTCGACCTGGTAGGTCGCCGGATCGGTCCATACGCCCGACGCCGAACTCGAGTAGACGTAGGCCATTTCCTTCTTCAGCGTCGGCCACAGGTCCCGATCGAAATCGAGCTGCTCGTTGCCGCGTTCGAGGCGGTTCTTCGCGCGGCATGCGTCGACGAAATCGCGCGTGAAGAACTTCGCCTTGTACTGCCCGTAGGTGCCTTTCTGGTTCACGGCCCGGCCGCCCGCCGGCAGGCCCTGGCGCGAGAACACGGTGATCTTCGGCTCGCGTCCGCAGGGGATGTAGCGATAGCGGTCGACCGATACCTTCTCGAACCGGCCGCCGAGCCCGATCGTCAATGCCGAAATCGCGTCCGTCGCCGTCAGGCCCGTGCCGCAGATCGCCACGCGCGCCTGCGAACTGATCGAATTGATCGAATTGATCGGATACGGCGACTTGAAGTAAGCCAGGTGGCTGTTGCCCGCCTTGCCATGCGCCGCCCAGTTCTCGAACTTCCGGTCGAACGCGTCCGTGCCGCCGAGGCTGTGGCCCATCGTCAGGAATACGTAGTTGGCGTCGATCCTGAAGCCGCCGTCCAGGCGCACCTCGATCCGGTGCGAATCGATCGGCACGATGTCAACCACGTTGCGACGGTGATTGATTACGTTCACATAATCCGGCAGGGTGTCGATCAGCCGGTCGTATACCCACGTCAGGTATTCGCCCAGCACTGCGCGCGACAGGTAGGTATTCTCGTTGATCGATTCGCCCTCGTCCGACACGAGGTAGCGGCCGCCCAGCTTCTTGTAGCCGCGTTCGAGCGCCCATTCGAGGAAGGACGGCCCAGGCAGAACCGGGCCGGAATCCGTGACCGAATCGTCGCAATACATCGTGATCTGCGCGGCGATGGTGTTCACGAGCAAATGCTCGGGCTGGCTCCATTCGTGAATACCCTGCCCCGGCGTGGACGGGTCGATCAGATGCAGATCGATACCGACATCCAGATCGCGTTCCGAAAGCACGGCGTGCAATCGTTCAAGAAGTGTCAATCCACGCTGACCCATGCCGACAATAGCGACATTAATTCTATCCATATTGATTCCCCAATTATTTAATCACCCACATCACAATCGGATTCAATAATCGAAGGACAAAATCATCCCCTGGCGCCGGCTTGTCGACGACGCCGCTCCTGCATTGTCCGACGGCCTTCAGGCCGGACCATGGCCACGGGGATCAAGTGCCTTCAATTACCACGCGACCGGCATCGAATCAGGCTAAGCCGCCCTCGACATCAATCACCTGGAAAATTCTATTAGCACTGGATCAGGCGGGATAATTTAAATTTTTGATATTCAATTCGCTTTTTAAGAAACTGTTGCCCGCTGATTTAAAAGGAATGAAACTATCAATACAAAGAAAACAAAGAGAACTTCTCTTTATTCGGCGAATTTCAAATCGATCAACGAATGACGCGGGCTGATTGCGGGGACGGAAGGAATGGATCTGAGGGCATTGCAGATTTTCAAGGCGGTGGTCGACGAGGGAGGCGTGGCGCGCGCAGCCGAACGTTTGCACTGTGTGCAGTCGAATGTGTCGACGCGCATCAGGCAACTGGAGGACATGCTCGGCACGCGCCTGTTCGAACGTGCCGGCAAGCGACTGACGGTGACGCCTCGCGGTGTCGTGCTGCATGGCTATGCGATCCGCTTACTGGAGCTTGCCGATGAGGCGCGGCAGGTGATGAAGGGAAGCGACACGCTATGCACGGAGTTGCGCATCGGCGCGATTGTGACGACTGCCACGCTGCAGCTACCGCGCGCACTGACGGAATTTCACCGCGAGCACCCCGCGGTGCAGTTGCGCGTCAACGTCGCGACGTCCGACAGCATCGTGCGTGATGTCCTCGGGCGGGATCTGGACGTCGGCTTCGTCGCCGGTCAGCCTCCCCATGACGAACTCCGGCAGATCGAACTCGACGCGGAGGAACTCGTGCTGTTGACCGATCGCGACCATCCGTCGATTCGTTCTGCAAAGGATCTGGCGAATACGAAGATCATCGGCTTTCGCGAAGGATGCGCGTATCGCAGCCGGCTGCAGCGCTGGATGGCGGAAGCCGGCATGCCGCTGCCGCGCACGCTGGAGTTCGACACGTCCGAGGCAATCGTCGGCTGCGTCGCGGCGGGGCTCGGCGCGGCGATCATGCCGGTCGCGGTCGTAGGGAATCTCGGTTTCACGGACCAGATACAGTGCCACCCCCTGCCGGAAAAATACGCGTTCACCAGGACGATGATGATCTGGCGTACCGACAGCCGGCATCATGCCGATTACCACGCGCTCGCGGAAAGCTTCCTCGCCCGCCCCGTCCCGACGCCCCTCCTCGCCCTGACCGAGTCACGCGTCGACGTCTGAGACAGCCGCAACGCCCGGGAGGCTCACCCGCCCGGCGCGCGCTACGACGCCCGGAGCCCATGCCCCTTGAGGCTGCGGATGAAGGCGTCCCGCGCACTGTGCTGGGCGATGTCCTTGCGCCAGACGAAACGCACCTGATTTCTCGCGACATCCGGCACGACTGCATGGCACTTGATGACGTTCGTCAGGTCCCGCCGCTCGATCAGCGACCGCGGCATCAGCGATACGCCCATACCCGCGCCGACGCATGCGATGATGACCTCGGGCGCGCCGAATTCCAGTACGATCCGCGGCTTGAGTCCTGCGCTCTCCAGCCAGCTTTCGAAGCGCGCGCGATGCGAACCGTCCGAACGAAACGCGAGGAAGCTGCAGTTGCGGAGATCCTCGGCCGAGGTGACGACCGGATGACTGTGATCGGTGATCAGCAGCAGTTCTTCATCGAACGCCACCTCCTCGGCCAGTTCGTCGGACACTACCGGTGCAGGCACGAGCGCGATGTCGAGGCGATAGCCGATCACGCCATGCATGATCTGTTCGATCGAGCCGGTTTCGATCGCCATGTCGACCTTCGGATAGCGTTGATGGAAGTCGGCCAGCATGCGCGGCAGGCGCGCGGCGGTAGTCGCCTCGGTCGCGCCGATCCGAAGCTTGCCGACGGGCTCACCGCCGCCTCTGACGACCGAGCGCGCCTCGTCCGCCAGTTGCAACATCCGCTCCGCGTAGCCGAGCAATTGCGACCCTTCATTCGTGATGACGAGACGTCCGTTGACGCGGTAGAAGAGCTGAATGCCCAACCTCGCCTCGAGCTGCCGCAACCGCGTCGAGACATTGGATTGCACACAGTTCAGCACGGTAGCCGCGCGGGCGATTCCACCCTCGTCTGCAACGGCCTTGAATATCTTCAATGCCTGCAAATCCATTCTTGTCCCTTGCTTTTTGCTTGCCAACGACGGTTTGACTGGCAGTCGTGGATGGCTTGCCGAGCAGGCGCAAACGCACCGGACCGGCGGCGCGGGCATGCGCGCGCCGCCGTCGCGTCATCGGTTCGGAAGGCCGGCTGGCTATAGGAAAAACGAGCCGCGGACGCGGGCAGAAAGCCCGCGCCGTCGACCGCAGCACAATCGAATCGGACGGCCGCTCAGGCGCCGTCAGCCGATGCTGGTCGGTAAGGACGCTTGCGCCGCATGCCCTCGCGATGCGGCCGCCCGCATGCCGACGCAACGGCCGGCTCGGTTGAAAAGTCTCTCATCATTATTCTCGATGTCGATATGATTCATTGACGACATGATAGCGAATTGCGCAACCAATGAGTTTGTTTTTGTAAAAAATTAGAAATGTAAACGTAAGCGCCGTGACTTGCGTCATGGACATGGGAAAAAGCGTGCCTGGAAGCGTTGCGATGGCTCCGGCCCTGCCGTCGATTCGACGTTCGAGAATATCTTAATAAAGTCGTTTTTTAATATAATCACAATCACTGCTTCGATTAATGATTAATCAACGAAGAACCAGCACTCCGGCCGCGAAACGAAGCCGCCGGATCGCATCGCAGGGCGACATATCTAAGCAAATTCCTATCCGTCCGCACGCACTGCGGGCAACGTCACCGTGACGATCAGCCCTCCGCCCGCCGCATCGGCCAGCGCCACGCTGCCCTGATGCACGCGCGCGATCTCGCGCACGATCGACAACCCGAGCCCCGTCCCTTCGACCGTCTGTGTCTTGCTGCCGCGATGAAAGCGCTCGAACACCGCGTCGCGTTCGTCCGCCGGAATGCCCGGCCCGTTGTCGACGACGTCGAGCCGCGCCTGCTCGCCGTCGCGCGACACACGCACCGTGATCACCGCACGGTCGCCCGCATAACGGATCGCGTTGTCGATCAGGTTACCGACCATCTCGCCGAGCAGGTCGGACTGCCCGTGCACGTCGATGTCGGCCTCGTGCTCGAAACCGAGATCGATGTCGCGCGCGCGTGCAACCGGCGACCAGTCGAGCGTCACGCTGCGCGCGAGCCGGTGCAGCGCGACCGGCTTGTGCGCGACCGCATGGCCGCTGTCCGAATCGAGCCGCGACAGCGACAGCAGTTGCTGGACGATCTTCGCGGCCTGCCGCACCGCGCCGTTCGCGCGCCGCAGGTGCCCGTTCGCGCGCGGCTGCTCGTCGGGCCGCAGCGCGAGCTCGACGCCCGCCTGCACGGCCGCGAGCGGCGTCTTCAGTTGATGGGCCGCGTCCGCGAAGAAGCGGCGCCGCGCGACCTGCATCCGCTGCGTGCGGCCGATGTACTGGTTGATCGACTCGACGAGCGGCGCGAGTTCGCTCGGCACCGTGCCGGTATCGAGCGGCGTCGTATCGTCCTCGCTGCGCGCGGCGACCGTCGCCGACAGTCGGTTCAGCGGCCGCAGCCCGCGCCCGACGCCGAGCCACACGATCCCGAGCGCCAGCACGACGAGCAGCCCTTCCTGCAGCAGCGACCCCACCAGGATCTCGCGCGCGAGCGCCTGGCGCGCCTCGATCGTCTCGCCGACCATCACCCACACGATGCGCGACTGCGCGGTCGGCACGTCATGTACCGGAATGCGCAGCGCGGCCATCCGCAACTGTTCGCCGCGATAGACGACGTCGTAGTAGCGCGTGACGAACAGCGCGCCGTCGCCCGCGTCGCGCCCTTGCGGCAGCGGCAGGTCCGGATAGCCGGTGATCGTGTGGCCGTTGTCCTCGCGAATCAGGTAGTAGATCTTGCCGCCGTCGCTCGATTCGAGCATTTCGAGCGCGAGATACGGCAGGTCGACCTCGATCTCGCCGTCATTGAGCCGCACGCCTTCGCGGATCGACTTCAGCGACGACGACAGCGTACGGTCGAACGCGACGTGCGCGGCGCTCATCGCGCGCTGGTACGTGAGCCACGAGTCGAGCGCGAGCAGGCCGAGCAGCGGCAGCAACAGCCACAGCGCGACCTGGGTGCGCAGGTTCGGGCGGGTCACCATGCGTCCCGGCGGGCCGTCCCGCGAAAGCGATGCGTCCCCTCGCGCAGCGGCGAACAACAATAAGTGCAAGGGCGGCTCATTCCGCCGTCTCCGCCTTCGCCTCCAGCAGATAGCCGAGCCCGCGCAGCGTGACGATCGCGACACCCGTGTTCTCGAGCTTCTTGCGCAGCCGGTACACGTAGATCTCGATCGCATCGGCGTTCACCGACTCGTCGAGCCCGAAGATCTTTTCCGACAGCGTTTCCTTGTTGATCGCGCGGCCGTTGCGCAGGATCAGCACCTCGAGCACCGAGCGTTCGCGCGGCGTGAGCGACAGCGGCTCGCCCGCGAGATGGAAGCTGCGGTCGATACTGTCGTACGAAAGCGGCCCGCATTCGACCCGCGAATGTTCGTGGCCGAGGCTGCGGCGGATCAGCGCGCGGGCGCGCGCCTCCAGTTCGGTCAGTTCGAACGGCTTCGCGAGATAGTCGTCGGCGCCGAGATCGAGCCCCTTCACGCGATCCTCGACCGAGCCGTGCGCGGTCAGGATCAGCACCGGCACCGGATTGCGCCGCGCGCGCAACCGCCGCAGCACTTCCAGCCCGTCGAGCTTCGGCAGCCCGAGATCGAGGATCACCAGCGCGTAATCCTGCGTGCGCAGCACGTGGTCGGCCGCCTCCCCGTCCGCCATGTGATCGACCGCGAAGCGCGCCGCGCTCAGCGCGTCGTTCAGCGACTGGGCGAGGTTCGGATTGTCTTCGACGAGCAGCACACGCATGGGGATTCCGGGTAAGGTCAGCGACAGGCCGCTACATTACATGATCCTTTCCATCGCGACGCCTCGCGGAAACACGGGTTGCGCCGCCGGCGCGGGCGCGCGTCGGCCGGCCCGGCCGAGCGTCGCTCAGCGCTCGGCGGCGGGCCGGTTTCGCGTCGCGAAGCGCGCACCGTCACCGGTGCGCCGCCGCTCGCGCAGGCCGACCGCCACTGCCAGGAAGGCAACGCTCGCGCCGACCGTGACGACGATCATCGGTCGCGCGGTGCCGTCCGACAGCCACGCCAGCACGCCGCCGCACGCGGCCGTGATCGCCATCTGGATAAAGAAGAACAGCCCGGACGCCGTCCCCGCAATCGTCGTGTACGGCTGCATCACCGCGAACTGGCAGGCCGGGATCGCGATCCCGACGGCAATCATCACGAAGAACATCGGGACGACCAGCGCCGCCACCGCCGTCGGCGCGATCGCACCGCCGACCCACAACACGGCGGCGCTGGCCAGATTGACGCCCGCCGCCGCCGCGATGACCGAATCAGCCTTCCAGCGGGTGCCGGTTCGCGCGAACACGTTCGAGCCGATCAGGTAGCCGAACACGGTCAGGCCGAAGATCGCCGCATACATCGGGCCGGATACGCCGCGTTGCCGCTGGAACAGCGTCGACGATTCCGCGATGAACGGGTAATACGTGCAGTACGCGAAACTGATGGCGAGCGAGTAGCGCAGGAAACTGCGCTTGCGCAGCAGGCTCGCGTACGTCCGCAGGAGCCCCTTGCCCGGCGCCGGCCGCGCGTCGCGTTCGCGGGTCTCCGGCAGGTAGCGCAGCACCATCGCCGTCGCGACGAGCCCGCCCGCCGCCAGCGATCCGAACACGCCGCGCCATCCGAGCCATTCGGCCACCGCGCTGCCGGCCAGCGGCGCAATCACCGGCGACAGTGCCATCCCGGCCGAGATGCGCCCCAGCATCGTGGCCTGCATCGCGGTCGGGAAGCGCTCGCGCACGATCACCCGCCCGATCACCGTTCCGCAGCAGCCGCCCAGTGCCTGGAAGATGCGCGCGGCGACGATCGCCGTGACGCTGGTCGACCACGCACAGGCAACGCTCGCGACCACGTAGAGGCACAGGCCGCCGAGCAGGACGGGACGGCGGCCGTAACGGTCGGACAACGGCCCCGACACCAGCATCGACAGCGCATAGCCGACCATGTAGAGGGTCAGCGTGAGCTGCAACTGGGCGTCGGTGCCGTGCAGCGCGTCCGCCATCGCCGGCAGCGACGGCAGGTACGCGTCGATCGTGACCCGCGGCAGGCACACGACGAGCATCAACAGGAACAGCCAGCCCCACTGGGGTAATGAACGCGTTTTCATGCGGTGAGCCCGTCTCCGGTCGGATTGATGTGGTCGACAGCAATCTAAGGTCAAAGTGATATAAGCTGAAGGGCCATTAAATCCGCCAATAACTGGACCACTATGCCGCGTGGCAAAGCCGCGATTCCGCTTGATCTGCCGTGCCCTGCCGGGCTGTCCACGGGCAGTCCGCAGTCGAAGCAGGAGTGCATTGCCGATGCGCTGCGCGACGCGATCCTGAAGCGCCTGCTTCCCGGCGACAGCCCGCTGCCGTCCAGCCGCACGCTCGCCGCACGCTGGGGCGTCGCCCGGGGGACGGTCGAAGCGGCGTACGACCGGCTGGGCTCCGAGGGTTACATCGCCCGCACGCAAGGGTCGGGGTCGCGGGTATGTGCGGTGGTGCCGGACAGCTATCTGCGCGCGGCCGCCCAGTCGCGCGACAACGGCACGCCGCCGTCCGACGCGCACCCCGCACCCGCGCGCACGACCGACGCGGCTGCGCCGGAACAAGGCGTGCGTCCGGGCGTCCCGTTCGTCGCGCGGCTCGCCGATCCCGGCCTGCTGCCGATGCAGCAATGGAAGAAGGCGCTCGGGGCCAGCCTCCTTGCCGCGACGGCGAACGACCTCGGGGCGACGCCGGCGCAAGGCGTCGAGAGCCTGCGCGACGAAATTGCCGCTTACCTGCGGGAATACCGAGGCATCCCGTGCGACGCCGGCGACATCTTCATCACGACCGGCATCCGCCATTCGATCGATCTCGTCGCGCGCACGCTGCTCGCGCCCGGCTCGACGGTGCTGATGGAGGATCCGGGCTATGCGTCGGCGTGGCAGATTTTCACGATCGCGGGCGCGACCGTGATCGACGTGCCGGTCGATCGGGAAGGGATCGACACGGCGTCGCTGGACCGGCACCCCGATGCGCGCGCGGCCTACGTGACGCCCGCCCATCAGGCGCCGCTCGGCGTCACGATGTCGGTGTCGCGCCGGCTCGAACTGCTCGACTGGGCGCAGCGCAACCGCGCGTGGATCATCGAGGACGACTACGACGGCGAATTCAGCTACCAGACCGCCCCGCTGCCCGCGCTGAAATCGCTCGACGCATGCGATCGCGTGATCTACTGCGGTTCATTCAACAAGACGCTGTTCTCGGGGCTGCGCATCGGCTTCATGGTCGTGCCGGCGGAACTGCGGCCGGCGCTTTCGGCCGTGTGGCATGCGACCGCGCGCTCGGTCGGCGTGGCGCCGCAGCTGGCACTGGCCCGCTTCATCGCGCACGGCGATTTTGCGAAGCACCTGCGCGCCGCGCGTCACGCGTACCGCCAGCGGCGCGACATCGTGCTCGACCAGTTGGCGAAGCACGCCGGCGGGCAATACACGGTGTCCGGCGAACACGCGGGCTTTCATTTCGTGCTGTGGCTGCCGCCCGGGATGGACGACGCAACGTATGTCGCGCAAGCCCATGCGGCCGGCGTCGAACTGCAGCCGATCCGCGGATTCTGTCGAAGCGCCCGGTGCGAAGCGGGCGTCGTCGTCGGGTATTCCGCATTGACGGCCGCGCACGCGCGGCATGGCGGCCGGCTGCTCGGCAAGCTGCTCGCGCAACCCGCATAGCCGCCCCTGCCATCGTTGCCGCGCCCCGCGGCAACCTGCCTCCCTCCCTTGCCTGACCGTGCCGCGCGCCGCGAAACGCGCGGCTGCCGGCGCTGCGACCTCGGGAAATCCATGACACAAAGGACGCGATTGCTTACCCAAATGAAAGCAGGCTGAAAGTGCGCCGCAATTAACATCCGCTCCACTCGAACAACACTAGACGTTACTGGAGGAAGACATGCCGTTTGCACCGAAGCACCTCGCCGCCGCACTGGCGGTCGTTCTGGGCACTGCCGCCGGCAGCGCCGCCGCGCAGGTTCCGGCCGGGTATCCGGGGAGCTACCAGGGCGTGATCGACGCCGCGAAGAAGGAAGGCAAGCTGATCGTCTACTCGACGACCGACACGGGCCTCGTGCGCCCGCTGATCAAGGACTTCGAAAGCCTGTACGGCGTGAAGGTCGAGTACAACGACATGAACAGCACCGAGCTGTACAACCGCTACATCAGCGAGAACGCGGCGAGCAGCACCAGCGCCGACGTGCTGTGGAGCTCGGCGATGGACCTGCAGGTCAAGCTCGTCAACGACGGCCAGATGGCGTCCTACGATTCGCCCGAAAGCGCGAACGTGCCGCAATGGGCGCAGTACCAGAAGCAGGCGTACGGCACGACGTTCGAGCCGCTGGCAATCGTCTACAACAAGCGCCTGATTCCCGAGAACGAAGTGCCGACCACGCGCGCCGACCTGATCAAGCTGCTCACCACGCAGACCGACAAGTTCAAGGGCAAGGTCACGACCTACGACATCGAGAAATCGGGCGTCGGCTTCAACTACCTGACGCAGGATGCGCACGTGAACGAAAAGGTCACGTGGGAGCTCGTGAAGGCGATGGGCGCGACCGGCCCGAAGCTGCAATCGAGCACGGGCGCGATGATGGAGCGCATCTCGTCGGGCGAAAACCTGATCGGCTACAACATCATCGGTTCGTATGCGTACGCGAAGGCGAAGAAGGACAAGTCGATCGGCTACGTGTTTCCGAAGGACTACACGCAGGTCGTGAGCCGCCTTGCTACGGTGTCGAAGAAGGCGAAGAACCCGAACGCCGCGAAGCTGTGGGTCGACTACCTGCTGTCCAAGCGCGGCCAGACGCTGATCGCGAACCAGGCGAACCTGTACGCGATCCGCGCGGACGTGACCGGCGAAACGTCGGCCGCGAGCCTCACGAAGGAACTCGGCGATTCGCTGAAGCCGATCCAGATCGGCACCGGCCTGCTCGTCTATCTCGACCAGTCGAAGCGCCTCGCTTTCCTGAAGCAATGGCAGCAAGCGATCAAGCGCTGATCCGCTGACTGACCGCCGCCCGCCGAACATCGCGCGGGCGGCCCCTTTCCCTCACTGATTTCCTGGAGGCGGCCATCCGGATGGCCGCAGGGGCGAACTCATGCTTTCAACCAGCACACGCGGAACGGCGCCGGCCGTTCCGCCCACCACCGGCCAGCGCGACGCGATTCCCGCGCTGGCGGTCAACAGCCTGCAGCCGCTCGCCGGCATGCTGCGCTGGATCGTCGTCGCGGTGCTGACCATCGCGGTCGCGCTGCCGCTCGGCTTCATCCTGTTCCAGAGCCTGCTGTCCGCGCCGTTCTTCGATGCGAACAAGACGCTCGGCATCGAAGGCTTCCGCTTCATCTTCAGCGATCCCGACTTCTGGTCGGCCGTGAAGAACTCGTTCATCATCGCCGGCGGGATGCTGTTCATCTCGATCCCGCTCGGCGGCATCCTCGCGTTCCTGATGGTGCGCACCGACCTGCCCGGCCGCCGCTGGCTCGAACCGCTGCTGCTCACGCCCGTGTTCGTGTCGCCGATGGTGCTCGCGTTCGGCTACGTGGTCGCGGCCGGCCCGGTCGGCTTCTACTCGGTGTGGTTCAAGGAACTGTTCGGGGTGCAAAGCGTGCCCTGGAACGTGTACTCGATCTTCGCGATCACGGTGATCGTCGGCCTCACGCACGTGCCGCACGTGTACCTGTATTCGTCGGCCGCGTTGCGCAACCTCGGCTCGGACGTCGAGGAAGCCGCCCGCGTGACGGGCGCCCGCCCGTTCCGCGTCGCGCTCGACGTCAGCCTGCCGATGACGATGCCCGCACTGCTGTTCGCCGGCGTGCTCGTGTTCTTCCTCGGCTTCGAAGTGTTCGGGCTGCCGCTCGTGCTCGGCGATCCGGAAGGCCACCTCGTGCTCGCGACCTACCTGTACAAGCTGACCAACAAGCTCGGCGTGCCGTCGTATCACCTGATGGCCGCGGTCGCGGTGTGCATCGTCGCGATCACGTTCCCGCTCGTGCTGCTGCAGCGCCGCCTGCTGAAGACCGCGAACCGCTTCGTCACCGTGAAGGGCAAGGCGGGCCGCGCGACGGTGCTGCCGCTCGGCGTATGGCGCTGGGTCGCGCTCGCGATCGTCTCGCTGTGGCTGATGCTGACCGTGATCGTACCGATCTCGGGCATCGTGCTGCGCGCGTTCGTGACCAACTGGGGCGAAGGCGTCGCGCTCGCCGAAGTGCTGACGCTGTCGAACTTCATCGAACTGTTCGAGCAGGACAACCTGGTGCGCGCGATCATCAATACGCTCGGCATCGGCGTGATCGGCGGCGCGCTCGCGATCGGCTTCTACTCGCTCGTCGCGTTCGCCGGCCACCGCCGCCCCGACTGGGCCACCAAGCTGCTCGACTACCTCGTGCTGCTGCCGCGCGCGGTGCCCGGCCTGCTCGCCGGCCTCGCATTCCTGTGGATCTTCCTGTTCGTCCCCGGGCTGCGCGAACTGAAGAACTCGATGTGGAGCATCTGGATCGCGTACACGGTCGTGTGGCTCGCGTACGGGATGCGGCTCATCCAGAGCGCGCTGCTGCAGGTCGGCCCCGAACTCGAGGAAGCCGGCCGCAGCGTCGGCGCGACGCGCAGCCGCGTGTCGCTCGACGTGACGCTGCCGCTTGTGCGCTTCGGCCTGCTCGCCGCGTGGCTGCTGATCTTCATGATCTTCGAGCGCGAATATTCGACGGCCGTCTACCTGCTGTCCCCCGGCACCGAAGTGATCGGCGCGCTGCTCGTGTCGCTGTGGGCGACCGGCGCCGTCGACCAGGTCGCCGCGCTTTCTGTCATCAACATTGCGATGGTCGGCGCCGGTCTCGGCGTGGCCCTGCGTTTCGGAGTGAAACTTCATGGATAAGCTCATCGTCGACGACCTGCACCTCAGCTACGGCGCCAATCCGATCCTCAAGGGCGTGTCGTTCGAACTGAAGGCCGGCGAAGTCGTGTGCCTGCTCGGTGCGTCGGGCAGCGGCAAGACCACGCTGCTGCGCGCGGTGGCCGGCCTCGAACAGCCGTCCGACGGCCGCATCCAGCTCGACGACCGCGTGTTCTTCGACGGCGCGCAGCGCGTCGACCTGCCCGTCGAGCAGCGCTCGCTCGGCCTCGTGTTCCAGTCGTACGCGCTGTGGCCGCACCGCACCGTCGCCGACAACGTCGGTTACGGGCTGAAGCTGCGCCGCGTCGCGCCGGCCGAACAGAAGCGCCGCGTGCAGGCCGCGCTCGACCAGCTCGGCCTCGGCCATCTCGCGGAACGCTTTCCGCATCAACTGTCGGGCGGCCAGCAGCAGCGCGTCGCGATTGCGCGCGCGCTCGTCTACAACCCGCCGGTCATCCTGCTCGACGAACCGCTGTCGAACCTCGACGCCAAGCTGCGCGAGGAAGCGCGTGCGTGGCTGCGCGAGCTGATCGTGTCGCTCGGTCTGTCGGCCCTGTGCGTAACGCACGACCAGACCGAGGCAATGGCGATGTCCGACCGCATCCTGCTGCTGCGCAACGGCCGCATCGAGCAGGAAGGCACGCCGGCCGAGCTGTACGGCGCGCCGCGCTCGCTGTACACGGCCGAGTTCATGGGCAGCAACAACCGGATCGACGCGCGCGTCGCGGCCGTCGACGGCGAACGCGTGACGCTCGCCGGCGACGGCTGGGAACTGCAGGCCGTGGCCCGCGACACGTTCGCGCCGGGCCAGGACGCGCAGGCCGTGATCCGCCTCGAGCGCGTGCAGGTCACCGACGGCCCGGGCGCGAACCGGCTGCAGGCCGACCTCGTCACGTCGATGTATCTCGGCGACCGCTGGGAATACCTGTTCCATTGCGGCGAGATGCGCCTGCGCGCGTTCGGCCACGTGCCGCGCGCAGCGGGCAAGCACTGGATCGAATTCCCGACCAACGACTGCTGGGCGTTCGCGAAAGCGGGCTGACCCGCGCGGCGGGCGCCCCGCCCGCCACCTGCGCGCTTTCCGCCGTGTCATGACAGGCATGTCCGGCGGACGTCTTCGGGCGTCCGCCGCGGCGTGCCGCGCGCCGCATTCGCTTTACCCCGTTTCGCCTAGTTTCACCCACTCACAAGAACCAAGGAGACACCGTCAATGAAGTCACGCGCAGAACGTTCCCTTCGCGCCGCCGTCCTGACCGGCTCGGCCGCCGTCGCCGGCCTCACCGCAGGCGCCGCGCACGCACAGTCGTCGGTCACGATGTACGGGATCATGGATGCCGGCATCGAGTTCGCCAACCACGCGGCGCCGGAAGGCGGCAATTCGTACAAGCTCAAGTCCGGCAACAAGAACACGTCGCGCTGGGGCCTGCGTGGCGTCGAGGACCTCGGCGGCGGGCTGAAGGCCGTGTTCCGCCTCGAAAGCGGGATCGATCTCGCGAACGGCGCGTCCGACGACGGCCCCGACTCGATCTTCGGGCGCCGCGCAACCGTCGGCCTGAAGGGCAAGTGGGGCGAGATCTCGCTCGGCCGCAACTTCACCGTCACCTACGACTACATGCTGCCGTTCGACCCGATGGGTTATGCGCAGAACTACTCGTGGGCAACGTCGTCGATGGCAACCGGCGGCCGCAAGGACGGCATGTTCACGCGTTCGTCGAATGCGGTGCGCTACGACGGCGAATTCAGCGGCTTCAAGTTCGGCGCGATGTACGGTTTCGGCAACGTGCCCGGCAGCGTGAAGACCAGCTCGAAGTACGATGCGGCGATCGGCTACGAGGGCGGCCCGTTCGCCGCGGTGGTCGCGTTCGACCGGCAGAACGGCGCAGCCGACAGCGTGACGCCGGCCGATCCGGTCAACTACATCCAGGGGATTCATGCGGGCCTGAGCTACGACTTCGGCAACCTGAAGACGATGGCCGGCTACCGCAACTACAAGCGCACGTATCACACGAGCGCCGCGAACCAGTTGAGCGACATGTATTGGGTCGGCGGCTCGTACCAGTTCACGCCGACGTTCTCGTTGATTGGTGCCGTGTATCACCAGAACATCAAGGGCGGCACGGATGCCGATCCGACGCTCGTATCGATGCGCGCGCAATACGCGCTGTCGAAACGCACGGTGCTGTACGCGGCTGGTGCATTCGCGATCGGGCAGCATGGGCAGAAGGTCGGCGTATCGCGCGATGTCAACGGCTACGGCACCACGCAGGTCGGCGTGACGGCCGGGATTCAGCAGCGGTTCTGAGCCTGACGGCGGGTGGCGGCGCGCGCGTTGCGCGCCGCGTTACCGGCTCGCGGCTCGCGGCTCGCGGCTGGCCACCCTGCCCTGGGTGGTTGCACGAAGCGGTTCGCCGGACCAATCGGTATCCTGACGAGATCGCGTGCGCAAACGGTGCCAGCCGCGCGTGCGGCCAGGCGGCGCACCGCCCCATCGTCATCCGCTTTCGCGCATCGTGAACACCGGTCGCACCAGGCTGCTCGTGTCGCTCCAATGCACGCCGACGTCCGCCAGCGGCACGGCCCGCGTCTCGATCGTCAGGCTCGCCGGCCCGGCCGCGTCGAACACACCGCGCACCAAAGCCAGCAGGCGCGGCAGCGACACACTGCCGAGGCCGCTGCCCATCAGTTCGATGGCCGTCGCCCGCAGCACCGCACCCGGCAACAGCACGTCCGCGCCGCCGATCGAGCCGATCTGCACGAAACGCAGCCGGCGGCCGTCGGGGGTCACCTTCGCCGCAGCAACCAGCAGCGCCTGTGCGCTGCTTCCCCACAGATAGTCGAGCACGACGTCCACGCCCGCGCGGAAATGCGGCTCGAGCGCCCGCGCCAGATGTGCGTCGTCCTGTTGCAGCGACACGACGGCATCCGCGCCCGCGCCGAGCAATGCCTGCAGCGCGGCCGCGTTGCGGCCGGTCGCGATCACCTTCGCGGCGCCGAGATGCTTCGCGATCCGCACCGCCAGACGCCCCGACGTACCGGTCGCGCCGTTCACGAGCACTGTCTCGCCCGCGACGAGCCGCGCACGCTCGGTCAACGCGGCCCACGATGACATCCCGGGAATCGCGATCGCCGCGGCCGTCACGTCGTCGAGCGTGTCGGGCAACGGCACGCACCGCGTATCGGGTGCGATCGTGCGCTCGGCCATCGCGCCGAACGGTGCGGGCGAGCCGAAGAAATAGACGCGTTGCCCGTCGTCGAGACGGCCCACGCCGTCGACGCCGACGACGAACGGATAACGCCCGTCCGACGAGTAATGCGTGCCGGACGCACGCGCCTGCGCGATCCGACTCAGCGCGGACGCCGTCACGTCGATCAGGCGGTGGCCCGGCATCGCACGCGGCGCTTCGAATTCCATATGGACGGGACGCTCGCCGGCGCCCGTCACGACTGCTGCTTTCATGGTGACTCCTTGAATCGGGATTCTCGATCGACGGTTCCGGTGCGCGTCAGCGTGCGTCGAGCCACGCGCGCAGCGCGGGATCGCGTACGTCCAGCACGTCGAACAGGCCGAGCGCGCGCAACGCGGGCAATGCGTCGATCGTGTCGGCTTCCGCGCGCGCCCGGTCGGCGGGCGCGGCGTTCGGGTCGGTCAGCACCCGCGCGTTGACCAGGAACGCGCCGACGGTGCCCTTGCGGATCGTCGTTCCGTCGACCTCGATCCGGTCGGCTTGGTCGGGAAGCATCTGTTCGGCTCGCATCGTGTCGTACTCCGGTTGTTATCGATGGATGCAGTTTAGGCGTGCGAATCCGGCCGATCTCCGGTATAACGGCCATTCGATACCGATTTCCGGCCATGTCCGATCCACTTCTTCCCGCCCGATTCGTCACGTCCGACGACGGCCCGTTCGTCGTCGCTGCCGTCCTGTCGCAACGCGACCCGCGCGTGACGCCCTCCCACTCGCATGCGCGCGGCCAGCTCGTCGGCGCGCTGAGCGGGCTGCTGACGATCGGTCTCGACGACCAGGACTGGGTCGTGCCAGCCATTCACGCGATCTGGATTCCACCGCATTGCCGGCATTCGCTGCGCTCGTTCGGACCGATTTCCGGCTGGTCGGCATTTGTCGCCGAAGCGCGCTGTGCGGATCTGCCGGATACCCCGCGGGCGATCCGAACGACGCCGCTGCTGCGCGAAGCCGTGCAGCGCGCGGCAAGTTGGGGGGATTCGGAACTGGATGCCGCGCGGACGCGGATCGCCGACGTGATCCTCGATGAAATCGCATCGTCGGAGGTCGAAGCGCTGGGGCTGGTGCGGCCGCAGGATCCGAGGTTGATGAAGATCACCGATGCGCTTGCCGCGGATCTCGCGGACAACCGGCGGCTGGAGGAATGGGCCGAATGGGCCGGCATCAGTGCGCGGACGATGAGCCGTCGATTCGTCGCGGAGACGGGGCTGACGTTCGCGCAGTGGCGTCAGCAGGCACGGTTGCTGCGGGCGCTGGAGCGCATCGCCGACGGCGTGCCGGTGACGACGATCGCGCTCGATCTCGGGTACGACAATGTGAGCGCGTTCATCGACATGTTCCGGCGTGCGCTGGGGACGACGCCGGGGAGGTATATGGAGGATGGGCGGGAGCCGTTAAGCGCGGCATAGCGAGTAATTCGCGTATCGCATCGAACCAACTTATCGCGCAACAGCAGTCCAATGGATTTTCCGATAGGCTTTAAGCGCCTCGCAAGGCTGAATCATGCCCTGGCGTTGCAGGTTATCGAGATACCTGCATTGGGCATCACCCGATCCATCAGACATGAAGTCCGCTCGAGCTGCTCGGCGAGCAAATCGGAACGATTGCGCAGCAAGCGCACTCGTCGAGAATGTGTACGCTTTAGCGTCTAATCACACACGAAAATCACGAAGCGGCTTCACGGGCCCGGGACCTCTTCTTTGCCAGATCACCGACATCTACGGCAACATCGCCGTGAATCGATCGAAATGTGTAGGCGGAAGCTTAATCTCGCCATCCCTATCAACAGCAGTATCGAATATCAAGGATTCCGTAGTCCACACCAAGCGGACGGCATCCGGATACTCGTAAGTCCGCTCGGCAAGCAATTGCATGTCGGATGTCCGATAGAGTCGCAAAAGGATCCGATCTCTGCCTAGGTACGCGTATTGCGCCGTGTAACGGCCCCCGTCGTTTCTCGATCGCTCGGTATCAAACTGTGTTGCATGGGCACGTATGCGTGCATCCTGATAGTAAGAACCGGCCCAGCACAGAAAAGCGACAAATGCCAGAGCGAAACCTAGCGTCTTCATTCCCGACTTCATTCGTGTGACACGCCCCTCTTTATGCGATATTCCATACAAAACAACCATTATAAGACATGCAATTACTGCAAACACCACAATTTCCGCGAGCACAACAATCCCCGCTCCTTGCATAGCAGTCGCCAACCCGTTCATTCAAAATACACCGTTATTGGCTTAGCCAGCATGATTGGCTTATAGTCGGAAAAAATTATGAAATCTCCACCTCGACCGCACTTAGCTTGCCACTCTCGGAACGAGCGATTTCGAACCGGATAGTATGTTTTCCCGGGTTCATAGAGGTTTGAGGCCGTGCCGCCTGTCACTATGGGAAAATCAAACCAAGGCTGATCCGCAAGATTCGCCGCCGCGTAAATCGGCACGATTATCACGCCGCCTTTCCCCCAATGACCTAGATACTGCGACCGCGAATCCGCAGGCCCCTCAAAGGAATAACCATCTCTCACGTATACGACAATATGCGTAACCGTCGCGCTCTTATTTTCAGCATCGAAAGTAGCGCGAGCCACTGCCGCATATAGATTGAATGCCCCCAACGCACCAGTTAGATCGTCGGGAACGCCTCCTTCCGGAAACCGCCGAACAGCCTGCAATGCTTTCTGTTCAAATGAACTCTCTACCGCCGCTCGCTGGAACTGAAATTGCTTGTGTAGTTTTCGGATATCGTTACCGCTTATTTCCCAGGGCGATACATCCCCGCGACTACTATAGCGACCAAGAATATCCTTAAGGATTTCATATGCGCGCGGGCTATATATGGCGTCATTTATGAGATTATCGTATTGCTTTTTTGCACGCGTATGCCTAAGAACCCAATCTAGTTTTATGGTGGTTCGATCGACCATCGACTCAGGGTAGAGATCGCCATTCTGGTTGATCTCGTTCTGCTGGTCCTTTGGTGTGATCGAATAGTTAAGCTCTCCAGAAAACCATCGCTCCATCAGCTTCGCCGAAACTGGCATATGCTCCTTGCGCATGGCGTCTGGGATTTGCTGAATATCGAAAGGCGGCACTTCCTTTTCCTTCTCCACCGGTTTCGGTCGCTTGGGCGGATCAGGCGTGTCCAACCATTTCTTGAAGCGTGAAAATGCGCCCGCAATTCTTTCGATGTCGTCCACCATCTTATCGAGCGAATCCCGCTTGTCGGCCCGCGCGATGGGCGTAGATGGCTTTTCTGGTGACGCCTTTACTGGGGGAGCCATTGCCATTGATAAACCGACATCGCACACCGGGATGCCCGCATCGTCCCCCTCACATAGCTTCCACGTCCAAACTAGCTTGTTGATCTTGAAGTATGGAATCCTATTGTTATAGCGCGTCATGCTTTCACTCGGATTGTAGAGTCGTCGACCTTACAATGCCGCACGAAACCCAACAATGCCGCGCACCACCACTAATCAACAGTGCCGCATCGAGCGAGTCGCAACAAACTTGTAGAAGCACTTGTCGCGCGTGCCTGTCACGGGCCAGATAGTCGAACGAAATCCTTCCCGACCATTGTAGACAACTGCAAACGGCGAACTCGTCATTCGTCGAGCGTCCGCAACGCCTGAGCCCACCTTGCGTCGGCACTCGCCTGACCGCGCTCTGCCTTGTAATGCATCAAATCGGAAAAGCGTATGCGCCGATGCTTGACTATGGCAACGCATCCGGTTCAAGCAGCGTGACCAGGTGGGGACGAGAAGCATTGAGAAATTTTGCCGCTTCCTAGGTTGTCAATTCGGTATGAATGGGTACGCCTTGACCGCGTTACGGTCGGCCAACTCCGCGAGGATATTCACCAGCAGACTCAAAGCAGGCGTGGGAAGCTCAACCGGATGCGTGCGATTCTGTCGTCGAAGATTTGAATGGGCTGCAAATCACTTCGCGTTGCGAGATAAGGCGCCGGCATGCGCGGCCTTTCGTCAGTCGCCTGCATCCCGCGCTCGACGGGCAAGATCCCACTTGGCTCAATACGTCCCATCCCCCTTCTTCACGGCCGCTTCGCCCTTCCCCTTGAACTGCGCAGCCAACCGCTCCGCACTCCTCGCCAGCAGCGTCGTATCGACCCCAACCGCAACGAACAAAGTCCCCGCTTCCAGATAGCGCCGCGCGGCCGCCTCATCCGCGCTGAGAATGCCTGGCGCCTTGCCGGCCGCCTTGATCGTCCGGATCGCGCCGTCGATTGCCGCCTGCACATCCGGATGCCCCGGATTGCCGAGATGTCCAAGGTCCGCAGCCAGATCCGCCGGCCCGATGAACACGCCGTCGACGCCTTCGACCCGCGCAATCGCATCGATCGCATCGAGCCCCGCCCGCGTCTCGACCTGCACGAGCACGGCCATCTCGTCGTTCGCGCGATGCAGGTAATCGCCCACGCGATTCCACCGCGACGCACGCGCCAGCGCACTGCCGACACCGCGAATCCCGTGCGGCGGATAACGCGTCGCCGCCACCGCCGCGCGCGCTTCATCCGCGCTCTGCACCATCGGCACGAGCAACGTCTGCGCGCCAAGGTCGAGCACCTGCTTGACGATCACCGGATCGTTCCACGGCACGCGCACGACCGGATGCGACGGATACGGCGCGATCGCCTGCAGTTGCGCGAGGATCGTCGGCACCGTGTTCGGCGCATGCTCGCCGTCGATCAGCAGCCAGTCGAAACCGGCGCCTGCGACGACTTCGGCGCTGTACGGATTCGCGAGCCCGAGCCACAGCCCGATCTGCGCGTCGCCACGTACAAGCGCGGCCTTGAAGACATTCGAAGGAATCTGCATCGCTCGCTCACCTCATTCGAAGTAGCACTGGATCGTCCCGAGCGGACCGTAGTCGACGCTGAACGTGTCGCCCGGCCGCGCCGCGCACGGCCGTGTGAACGAACCGCCGAGCACGATCTGCCCCGGCTCCAGCGCGACGTCGAAGCGCGCCAGCCGGTTCGCGAGCCACGCGACGCCGTTCGCCGGATGGTTCAGCACGCCGGCCGCGACGCCCGTTTCCTCGACCACGCCGTTGCGCGACATGATCGCCGCGACCCAGCGCAGGTCGACGTCCTGCGGCTTCACGGGCCGCCCGCCGATCACGACGCCCGCGTTCGCGGCATTGTCGGCGATCGTGTCGAACACCTTGCGCGGTCGTTTCGTATCAGGATCGATCGACTGGCTGCGCGCGTCGATGATCTCGAGCGCCGGCACCACATAGTCGACCGCGTCGTACACGTCGAAGATCGTGCAGTCCGGGCCCGTCAGCCGCTTGCCGAGCACGAACGCGAGCTCGACCTCGACGCGCGGCACGATGAAGCGGCCGGTGGGAATCGTGCCGCCGTCGGCGAAGAACATGTCGTCGAGCAGCGCGCCGTAGTCCGGCTCGTCGATCTGCGACGTGTTCTGCATCGCCTTCGACGTGAGGCCGATCTTGTGGCCCTTCAGCGTGCGGCCTTCCGCGAGCTTGAGGGCCACCCACGTGCGCTGGATCGCATACGCGTCGTCGATCGTGATGTCGGGATGGTCGAGCGAGATCTGGCGGATCTGCTTGCGCTCGCGCTCGGCGTCGTGCAGACGCTGCGCAAGCTGGTCGATGATGGCGGGTTCGAGCATGGTCGGATCGGGAATGGGGTTCAACCGGCCCGCTTGTAGCGGGCGTGAATGTTGTTGTGCTTGTACGAGCCGCTTTCGCTGAACTCGGTCAATTCCATCGACAGCGCGAGGTAGCGTTTCGCGTACAGCTCCGCGAAGTGCGCCTTGATCGCATCGAATAGCGCGTCGCACGCAGCCTTCTTCGTCTCGTCGCTGCGGCCCGAGCCGATCTTCAGCGTCACGTGGACGAACGCATCGTCCTCCGTGCCGTCGGCCACGCAGTAGTCCTGCAGTTCGATCGCGCGCGAGCGGATGCCGCCCGTCGGGAACACGCTGCCCTGCGCGATCAGCGTGGCGTTGATCGTGCGCAGCAGCGCGGGAATGCGCGCGTCGTCGCGGATGTTCGCGGTGTATTCGACGACGATATGGGGCATGGTTAGTCTCCTGTCGAATGCGTGGCGCAGCGGTCAGGACACCGGAAAGATCGCGTTGATCTGTCCGGTGCCCGAACTCGCGAAATAGTCGGTGACGATCTCGACGGGCTTGTCGTAGCGATCCCACCCGAGCAAGCCGAGCAGCATCGCCGTGTCGTGCATCCCGCCTTCGCCGTGGCAATGCGTGTTGTACTCGGGCAGCATCGCGCAGAAGGTCTTGAAATCGCCCTGCTTCCACAGCTCGACCACGCGCAGGTCGACCTGCCGGAAGAATTCTCGGCTGATCTCGTGGATCGATTCCTCGGGGCTGCCGTTGTCGTTGAAGCGGTGCGACAGCGAACCGCTCGCGAGAAACGCGACGTTCGAATCGCTCTTCTCGATCGCTTCGAGCAGCGCCTCGCCGAAGCGCCGGCTTTCGTCGAGCTGATGCCACATACACCAGCCGGCGATCGACACGACCTTGAAGTGCTGGTCGGCGTTCATGTAGCGCATCGGCACGAGCGTGCCGTATTCGAGTTCGAGGCTGTCGATCTCGTGCGCGCGCGTCGCGATCCCGCGCTCGGTGGCCGTCTCGGCGATCAGCCTGCCAAGCGCCGGGTTGCCCGGATACGCGTACTGCATGTCGCGGATGAAATGCGGCAGCTCGTTGCTCGTGTACGTGCCGCCGAACTGCGCATTGCAGTTCACGTGATAGCCGGCGTTGACGAGCCAGTGCACGTCCGACACGACGATCGTGTCGACGCCGAGCGCGCGGCAGCGCTCGCCGATCAGTTGATGGCCGCGGATCGCCGCCTCGCGGCAGCCGTGATGCCTGCCGGGCATTTCCGACAGGTACATCGACGGCACGTGCGTGATTTTTGCGGCGAGGGACAGTTTGCCCATCGTTCAAGTCTCCGTATGGTTCTTTCGTGCTGCCAGACGACCCGCGCCCGTTACACGCCCCAGCGCGGAATGTGATGCGAACCCATCGAGATGCACACGTTCTTGATCTCCGCGAACACCTCGAAACTGTACTCGCCGCCCTCGCGTCCGGTGCCCGATTCCTTCACGCCGCCGAACGGCTGGCGCAGGTCGCGCACGTTCTGGCTGTTCACGAACACCATCCCGGCCTCGATGCCGCGCGCGAGGCGATGCACCTTGCCGACGTCCTGCGTCCAGATGTACGAAGCAAGACCGTACGCGGTGTCGTTCGCGAGCCGCAGCCCTTCGTCTTCGTCCTCGAACGGAATGATGCAGGCGACCGGACCGAAGATCTCTTCCTGCGCGACGCGCATCCGGTTGTCGACGTCGGCCAGCACGGTCGGCCGCACGAAGTTGCCGTTGCGCAGATGGTCGGGCAGGCCCGCCGGCTTGTCCGCGCCACCGGCAACCACGCGCGCGCCTTCCTGCTCGCCGATGCGGATATAGCCCGTCACCTTCTCCCAGTGCTGGCGCGTGATCATCGCGCCGAGATTCGTGGCCGGATCGGACGGATCGCCGACCACCAGGTTGTTCGCACGGCGCGCGAATTCCTGCACGAAGCGGTCGTAGATCGTGCGCTGCACGAAGATCCGCGAGCCGGCCGTGCAGCGTTCGCCGTTGATCGAGAAGATCGTGAACAGCGACGCATCGAGCGCGCGGTCGAAATCGGCGTCGTCGAAGATCAGCACCGGCGACTTGCCGCCGAGTTCCATCGAATACTTCTTGAGACCGGCACGCTCCATGATCCGCTTGCCGGTGACGGTGCCGCCGGTGAACGACACCGCACGCACGTCCGGATGGCGCACGAGCGCATCGCCGGCCGTCGCGCCATAGCCCTGCACGACGTTGAGCACGCCCGGCGGAATGCCGGCTTCGAGCGCGAGGCGGCCGAGCTGGTCGGCCGTCAGCGGCGACAGCTCCGACATCTTCAGCACGGCCGTGTTGCCGAGCGCGAGGCACGGCGCCGTCTTCCACGTCGCGGTCATGAACGGCACGTTCCACGGCGACACCAGCGCGCACACGCCGACCGGCTGGTACAGCGTGTAGTTCAACATCTGGTCGTCGACCGGATAGGTGCGGCCGTTCATCTGCACGCACACTTCCGCGAAGAAGTTGAAGTTCTCGGACGCGCGCGGAATCAGCTGCTTGCTCGTCTGCGCGATCGGCAGGCCGGTGTCCTGCGTCTCCAGCGCCGCGAGCATCGGCACGTTCTTCTCGATCAGCTCGCCGAGCTTGCGCATCAGCTTCGCGCGCTCCTTGGCGGGGGTGTTCGCCCATTTCGGGAAGGCTTCCTTCGCGGCGCGCACCGCCGCGTCGACTTCGGCCTCGCCGCCCGATGCGACGTCGGTGATGACATCGCCCGTCGCGGGATTCAGCGTCGTGAACGTCTCGCGGCTCTCGACTTCGCGGCCGTCGATCCAGTGCTTGATGGTCATGCTCTCTCCTTGGGCGACGGGCTCAGCCGGCGCGATAGTAGTCTGCTTCGCCGACGATCGTGTTCACGAGCCGGCCAATCCCTTCGATCTCGGTCACGACCTCGTCGCCCGGCTTGGTATCCGCCAGCCCCTCGGGCGTGCCGGTCAGGATCAGGTCGCCCGGCGAGAGCGTCATGAAGCCGCTGATGTGCTCGATCAACGCCGGCACGTCGAAGATCATGTCGCGCGTGCTGCCGCGCTGCGTCTCCTGGCCGTTCACCGTCGTGCGCAGCGTCAGGTCGCCCGCATCGCCGATCTCGTCGCGGCTGACGAACCACGGCCCGAGCGGCGTGCAGGTGTCGCGGTTCTTCACGCGCAGGTTCGGGCGGTAGTAGTTCTCCAGATAGTCGCGGATCGCGTAGTCGTTCGCGACCGTATAGCCGGCCACGTAGTCGAGCGCCTGCGCGCGGCTCACGTTGCGCGCGGGCCGGCCAATCACGACGGCCAGCTCGCACTCGTAGTGCATGTGAGTGGCATCCGCCGGGCGCACGGTGCGCGACCGGTGGCCGATGAACGTGTTCGGCCCCTTCAGGAAAATCAGCGGCTCGCCCGGCGCCTTGAACGCGAGCTCCTTCGCGTGGTCGGCGTAGTTGAGGCCGAGCGCGAACGTCGTGCGCGGCGCGACCGGCGGCAGCCATTCGACCACCTCTTCGGCGACGACTCTCCCCGTATCGAGGCGGATTGCGCCGTCGCCGGCCGGTTCGGCGGCATGCAGTGCGCCGTTGTAGATCACGCGCGCCGTCTTCATCGTGCTTCCTCCGCAATCAGCGTGTGCCGCAACGTGCCGATACCGGCGGCGGCGATCTCGATCGTGCTGCCCGCGCGGGCGCGCGGTGCGCCGCCCGCGACGCCGAGCAGCAGTACGTCGCCCGCATCGAACGACATGAAGGCCGTCACGTCGGCGATCAGTTCGCGCACGGAGCGAATCAGCGTGGCCGTCGACGTGGATACGGCCACCTCGCCGTCGATCCGCACGGTCAGGCCGATCGTGTCGACATCGCCAAGCGCGGCTGCCGGCACGATGGCCGGGCCCAGCGGGCAGAAACCGTCGCGGCACTTGAAGCGCACCGCGGGACGGTAGTAATCGGGATGCGGCACCGACACGTCACTCGCCAGCGTGAAGCCGTGAAGGTAGTCGAGCGCCTGCTCGGCCGGCACGCGCGTCGCGCGCCGGGCGAACACGACGGCCACCGACGCGCCGATCTCCAGCGCGTCGACGCCGGCCGGCACGACGACGGCCGCGCCGTCGGCCGCATGCGTGTTGGCGGGCTTGATGTACAGGATCGGTGCCTTCGGCGGGCGGCCGTAAGGCGGTGCGTTCACGGCATCGCCAAGCGCGTCGAGTGCCGCGCGCTCGTTGAGCAGCGCACCGTAGACGGTACCGATGGCGACCGGCAACGGCGGCGCCGCGGCGGTCGTGCAAGACAGCTCCATGCGTCATTCCCCTGCCGCGCGTCGCGGCGCATCGTCAATAGTTAATATCTTAAGTAAACAATCGGGCGCTGGCAACCTCGATTACCCTGATATGCGAAATTCACTACCCGCGGCTGTTAAGATTGATGCGTCCCCGTCCACTGCTCATCCCGATGAACCGTACGCTCGACCATCGCAACCTGGCCATGCTGCTGCTCGAGGCCCGCGAAACGCTGATGGGCCTGTTTCGCCCCATTCTCAAGGAATTCGCGCTGACCGAACAGCAATGGCGGATCATCCGCGTGCTCGACGGCGAACCGGCGCATGCGCTCGAAGCGGGACAGATCGCGCGGCGCTGCTGCATCCTGAGCCCGAGCCTCACGGGCGTGCTGGAACGGATGGAGCGCGACGGCCTGATCACGCGCACACGCGCGCAGGAAGATCAGCGCCGGCTGCTGGTCAGCCTGACGCCGCAAAGCAGGAAACTGGTCACGGAAATCGGTCCGCGGATCGACGAGCAGTACCGGCAGCTCGAGTCGCGGTTCGGCCAGGACGGCCTCGAAGACATCTATCGCGCGCTCGACCGGCTCATCGAGCTCGGCGGCAACACGTGATGACAGCCCCCGCTCCCGCCAGACGCGGGAACAGGGGCCGGTGCAGCGCGGGCGATCAGTGCAGCGCGCCGCGCATCAGCTCGGTCACGGCCACGCCACGTGACGTGCGCATGCATTCTTCGACGTAATCGATGAACGGCAACGGCTCGAAATCGATTTCATCGCGCACGCGGCGGTTGTCGAACACGCGATCGACCGTCGCGAATTCCCCGCAGCGCTGCAGCGCCCGGCCGATCACGCGTTCGAGTGCCGGATCGTTCCGCCCGAGCACATCGCGCACCACGAGCGGCAACTCGGCCGGCGCGCACGCCGCGTAGCGCGGCGCGCCCGTCATCCCCGCCGCCTCGTCCATCGCGCGCACGATCTGCGCGACCTGCGGCGCCTCGTCGCCGGCCGACACGTGATACAGGTCGTGCGCAAGCGTCGGCTTGACGGCCAGCAGCATCGTCGCGCGCGCCACGTCGTCCACCGACACGATGTCGATGCGCGTCATCGGCCGCGCGGTGAAGCGGCGCGCGGCATGCGCGAGCCGGAACATCCAGAACGAATTCGGCGCGGGGCGCGTACCAAGCACCGTGTGGCCGACCACATGCGACGGCCGCACTACGACGAGCGGCAGCCCGAGCGCGCGCAGGCGCTGCTCGGTTTCCGCCTTCGCGTGCAGGTAGTCCGCCGCGAGCACCGCACCCGGCAGGCCTTCTTCGTCGCGCGCGATGTCGTTCGCCGCGTCGCCCGCCACCTCTTCCTGCACGATCCCGCCGCGGCCCGCATGCGCGTAGGCCGTGCCGACATACACGAAGCGCTGCAGGCGCGGCGCCCGTGCGAAGCGTTCAGCGAAGCGCACCGCATCGGCGATGTCGGCCCGCAGGTGCGCGCCATCGGCCGGCGACGCATGGCCTGCGCAATGAATCACGTGCGTCGCGGCGGCGAGGCGCGGCGCGTCGGCGCCCTGCCACACGTCGCCGAGCGCACCGACGAT
>NZ_JAAGPO010000088.1:0-40170 GCF_017104825.1 Burkholderia sp. Ac-20345
CTCTTCAGTTTAAACCTGTTACTGTTTTCGGTTCAGTTAAGAACCGGTCGCTCACTCAAAGCTGACAGGAATATGAATTGCTTCATAAACCTGACTTACTTTAGTGTGAGACTCTTGATACTTTCGCCATCTGATCCGAGGATCAGCTCGCTTCCATCAAGCGCCCACACTTATCGGCTGTTAATTTTTAAAGAGCATTCTGCGAGGAACTTCGTGTTTCTCAGCAGCGCTGCGTTTTCAGCAGCAGAGAAGCGAGATTATCAACCGTTTTTTTCAAACTCGTCAACAACTTTTTTAACTACTTCGTTGCGACGACTGCGGTTTAATTTCGTGTGCGCTGAAGTCATTAAAACCGACATCAACAGCACCGCTTCCCTTCTTTCCCCGCGCTGCGTTTCCGTTAGCGCGAAAGAGGCGTGATTTTAAGCACCCGCCCCCAACTCCGCAACCCCTTTTGTGAAATTATTTTGACATGCAGTGCCGGGGGACGCTGAGCCTCTCCATTGTTCATATATAAGTGACGCGGCAGAAGCCGTCTCGGTCGCCCGTGAACAGCCCCCGCCGCATCGAACGCAACCCTCCGTCGCTCACCGGCCCACCATCGCCCTCACCACGCCGTCCCGCCGAATCAGCCCGTGATACAGCGCGGCAGCAAAGTGCGCGAGGAACGTCGCGAAGAACAGATACGCCAGCACCCGGTGCGCGACCCGGAGCCACGCGAACGTCACCGGATCCGCCGCCACGATCGCCGGCAGCTGCACACCTCCGCCCAACGTCACCGGATACCCGCCCGCCGACAGCATCGCCCACCCGATCAGCGGCATCGCGAGCATCAGCGCATACAGCACGAGATGGGATCCATGCGCGGCCACCCTCTGCCACCACGGCAGATCCTCGGGCAACGCCGGCGGCTTTGACAGGACCCGCACCACGATCCGCACGCAAACCAGCACGAGCACGGCAATACCCAGAGGCTTGTGAATCGCCACCAGAAGCGCATGCCGCTCAGAAACGGACGCCACCATCCCCACCCCGATGAACAGCATCGTGATGATCATCGCAGCCATCACCCAGTGCAGCACCCTCGCCGGCAAACCAAACGTCGTCGAAGCCTTCATCACCGTCCCTCCCCACTCAATCGCGCCACGCCTGCCACCCCGGCCTCTTCACTCGTCCTGCGCAGATACGAATCCGCATAGGCAGCCGACCGCGCCGCCAGCAACGGATCCCCTGACGCCTGAATCCCCTGCGGCAGCACCGTCGGGTCGTAATTCACATCTCGGCACGGCCCGCTGTCCTGCGCCTCCACGCGGTCGAGCACGAGCGTGCCCGCATCGATCGTCGTGCGCTGCGCAGGCCATACCTTCGTCGCGTCGTCCACCGGATCGCCGGGTTCCGCCAGCGTGACCAGCAGCTTCCACTTCTGCGGACCGGCCGCGATGCGCTGCGTCACGTCCTGCTGCAACACGTTCGGGTCCGCGGCCGTCGCGACGTTCCCGGCGCCGGCCGTCTGCTCCGGCACGACGCGCCACCGCACCGCCTGGCGCTTGCCCGCCGCGTCGACGAAGTAGAACGCGTTCAATCCGTAATAGCTTTCGGTGACGTAGCTCGCGCTCGGCTTCGCACCCTTTATCCAATCGCGGAACGCGGCCGTCTCCGGGTGCGCGCCGAAAAACGCCTTCACCTTCGCCGGATCGGGCTTGCCCGTCTTCGGATCGGCTCGCGTCGCCAGCAATTGCGCGTAGAACGCCTGCGGCGTCGCCACAGGAAACACCGGCATCGCATTCATCCCAGTTCGCCATTGCTCACCATCGGGCGCGGTGAGCTTCAGCGCGAGGCTGCGGATCGGCACGCTGCTGTCGGGCGCATACGGATTCCCGCCCGGCAACGCGAACCGTCCGACCACCGGCGTGCGCACCGCCTTGAAGAACGGCGCGACCGAATACGCGCTCGCGGCACCGTTGCCTTCGAAGTAACCGGTCACGCACACGCCCTTCGCGTGATTGCGCCGGAAGCCAGGGTGAATGCCGCCGCCGGCCGTCTGCAACGCATCGACGATCCGGTGCGGGGTCAGACGCGCCGGCGCAAACCACCCGCCGGCATACCCGAACGCCACGGCCACGCCGGCCACCGCGCCGCCGATCGCGGCCCAGCGCCACCACCCGCGCCCGGGCTCGCGCTGCGGCGAAGAAGAGGAAGAAGATCGCTCCATATATATGCTCCCGACCGTCAGGTCATTGTCGAACTCGCGTAGGACGCCACCCGCGCCGCTTTATTCCACGAAAAATTTTTTCCTATGCTGGTGGAATAAGCGACGCCGACCGGCGTCTTACGCGACATCTCGACCCATTCGGCAACCGGCCCGGCCATGCCCTCCACCGCCCTCGACGACGAAGCACTGCGCGAACTCATCCCCAGGCTGCGACGCTTCGCGCTCTGGCTCGCGCGCGACGTCCACGCGGCCGACGATCTCGTCCAGTCGACGCTCGAGCGCGCGCTGTCGCGCTGGTCGAGCCGCCGCGACGACGCATCGCTGCGCAGCTGGCTCTTCACGATCCTGTACCGGCAGTTTCTCGACGGCAAACGCAGCGCGAAGCGCTACGCGTGGCTGCTCGGGCGCATCCGCGATGACGACGAAGCGCACTGGCCGTCCGCCGAACGCGAATTCGCGGCGCGCGCGACGCTCGAAGCATTCGGCCGGCTCTCCGATGAGCAGCGCAGCCTGCTGCTCCTTGTCGCGGTCGAGGGCTTCACGTATCAGGAAGTCGCCGACCTGCTCGACATTCCGATCGGCACCGTGATGTCGCGGCTCTCCCGCGCGCGCCAGGCGCTGCGCCAGCTCAGCGACGGCGAGCTTCCCGCTCCTTCTTTGCGATTGATGAAGAAATGAACACGCCTCCGAACGAACACGACCTTCAGGCCTACGTCGACGGCCAGCTCGACGACGAGGCACGCGCCGCGGTCGAGCGCTATCTCGCACTGCATCCGGAGCGGGCGGAACAGGTCAGGCAATGGCAGCAGGATGCGCAGCGGCTGCGGGCCGCGCTCGAGAGCGTGCGGATGCCCGCGGATAATCCCGCGCTCGATCCGGCGGCGATTCGGGGACGGCGCGTAGAACGCACGCGGATGCGGTTCGCGATGGCGGCTTCGTTCGTGTTCTGCGTCGGGCTGGGGACGTTCGGCGGATGGCAGGCGCGCGGATGGAACGCGCCGCCGCCGATCGCGCCGATGAGCGATGCGGTCGAGGCTTACCGGATGATGGTGGTCGATCAGACGGCGAAGGTGGATTACCGGCCGACGGGTGCGGGAGATTTGCAGGGATGGCTCACCAGGCGCGTCAGCGCATCGGCGAAGCTGCCGGATTTGAGCGCGGCGGGGTTCAGGCCCGTTGGCGGACGGTTGTTCACGACGGACCATGGGGGCACGGCCGCAATGGTGCTCTATGAAGACGATGCCGGTCGAACACTGAGCTTCTATCTCCGGTCGCCGGAAGCGACACATCGACTGCTGCCGGCCGGCCAACGCGTGGATGGCGCGTTGCTGGCGCGGTATGGATCGGTGAACGGGCTCAACTACGCGGTGGTCGGGCCGGCCGGGAGCCTCGGAGAAAAAGCGATCGCGCAGGCGCTCGATCAGCAAACGTGAGTGGTACGATGCGCGCCGCGCTGGCGGTCCCTGGTCGCCGCCAGAGGTCCGAATGGTACGGCTTCGCCGGCTTGGGCGTGCTCACGTTCACCGCTTGAATGCACAGCGTTTCGAGTGACTTTCCAGGTCTGTTGTCCACACTGGGACTGCTCCGGCACCCTCACCCGTTAAACACACAGGGTTTCGAGTTACTCCGAAACAGGATGTCCACATCGATCATGACGATGCTGCATGCGGTCATTGGTCGGCACGCTCACTTTTGTTCGGCACAGCGTTTCGGGTTGTTTTGGGGCCGCGATATCCACAACCGGTGACGTCCCGCGAACACCTGCACCGAATTCGATTACCCTCACCCGCTGGGTGCACAGGCTTTCGAGTACGTTGGCTTCTCGATATCCACACGGCATTCAAGCACGACGGATCGCGCAAAAATTATCCGCGTCATCTGCCATGGTCTGGCAAAGCCCCGCCAGGCAAGGCACTCAGGCTGATTCGTGTGATCGAATGCAAGGTGCTCACCGATTCAATGCACAGAGATTCGACTGGTTGGCGTGCGGGTTGTCCACATGCGGCCATGTCGAGCCTGACCAAGGCCGCACGAAACGCGATGCACATTGCGCATGTGGCCACGTCGTGCACCAGCGACCTTCCGTTCAGTCGCATGCTCATGCGCCCGGATTCGCTCGTCACTCTCCGATATCGCGTGGATCCACGCCCGGCTGGCAATTCCGACGTACGCTCACCAACCGGATGCACAGCGCGCCGAGTCGTTTTGCACCCCGGTTATCCACACACCAATGCCGAGCACCTTCGCCACCGCCGAAGTCACTCGGTCAGATAGACGTTGGTTTACGCCGGTGTGGCATCGTCACCTAGACCGCTGCGCCTCAACGTTTCGCGCAGACAGCTTCGACAAACCCGCTCGCCCGCATTCCACAGCTTGTGGAACGTCTGCTCGTCATCGAGCCTGAACGTCGATCCGTCGATCGCGACATCGGCCCCGAGCACCTTGCGCAGAAACGCTTCGCTGAACCAGTACTTCGGTTCGTGCTGCTTCGTGCGGTCCGTCACCTGTACGACATGGCAATCGCGGATCACGTCGATCGACAGGATCGCTGCTTCGATATCCGGCGACGTGCGCGTCGGCATGATCAACCCATGAAGCTCGCAACGCGCGAAGCCGTGCGGCCATTTGGCATCCGCCGCGACGACGGACGTGTCGAACGCCTGCGCCTCCGACGTCGGCTCACGCGGCGCTTCGCCGGATCGCACGAGCAGCTCGTCGACACACGTCGAACAGCCATACGCGCGCAAACGCTCGAGCGCCGCGATTTTCGGGAATGCAGTGACATGGGCGACGTTCCCGATAAACGACGCTTCGACATCGAGTTCGTCGAACTCGGTACGTAGCACCGACATTTCGCGGCTGTACTTCGGCCGGTCGAGCGAGACCTTGAGCAGCTCGCCGGGCGCGAACTGGCCGCGCGTCCGAACGCGCGCATGGACGCCCTTCGACGTCATTCTGACAACGTTGAACCCGTGCCGATGGCAAACGATCGGTCCCATTACCGGCCCTCGCTCTGCATTTTCTTCGGCATCGTCACGTATGTGGAAAACATCGACCGATCGTCGCTTCAATGCCGCTCGATCACGTATTGCGCCGGACCGCGCCATGCGATCGAACGGTAATCCTTTCGAATGACGCCAATTTCCCGGTAATACTCGACGAGCGCTTGAGGGCTCCAGTCACGGCCAGCGGAAAACAACGCGTCCAGGTCGACAAGCGCGGCAACGAGAGCACGTCGATCAAGATCGTCCGCGATCGTGCGCTCCCAACGATCGCCGTGCCGTGCAAACCCGAGGCGCATCAGTACATCCGCGACAGCCGCCACGTCAGTCACGACAACCGCAACGTGGCCGGCAATATCCGTCACCAGTATCTCGTCGACAGGTACCTTCACTGATCCCCTCGTCCGGTTTCGTCCTCTGTCATCACTCTGCCTCTTTCGCGAGCCATCTAACGATCTCCGCGATGTCCTCGCCGGACAGCTTCCCGACGCGATCGACAAACACCCCGTAGTCGAGATCGAACTTCACGTTGAATCGCTCGCCTTTGTAGCGGCAACACAGAACCTCGGCTTCCGGTATCGACACGCGCTGCTCGAACACGATGTCGCGGGGATGCTGCTGCATCCGGTGTACGACGGCATCGATGTCGAGTGCGTCGAGCCGGGTCAACGAAGAGTCGGTCATGAGTCGCGAGCCTGTGCGCCAGGCCCTCGCATCCTGGATGCCGGCGATTCTACAGACATGACGGCTCACGGATCGCTCGAGCGCTTCACAGCCTTCCGCTTCGTTCATCCAATCCCTGCTCGCAGTGCATATCCTGCCCGGATCACAGTCGACGGACTGTGCTTATCCAAAGGTGTTAACAGAGTTCGTATACATACGTAGTGATAGTTAACAAACCCTGTGCCTCACAGTGGATAACGTCCCTAACCCCATGAATTCTCGACAGGAAGCGGAATGCATAACTTTGGGTGAGCCACGTGAACAGCTTCGGGAAGCACAGAACAACTTTTCGTCGATTCACAGCCGCGCCGACATATCCTCAATCGTTCCACTGTGAATCCAGAGGCTTGCCGGATGGTTATCCAGAGGGCAATGTGGATAACATCACAGCGCATCGACGCGTTTTGCTGTGATGCGAACAGGTGAAGCCAACGTTCCCGGCATCGCCAGGCAACATCGATCGGCGGCCCCCGCGCACCCCGATTCAAAAAATTTTCACGAAGGGGCTTGTGCTCCTCAAAAACCCTCTCTATAATTCGCGGCTTCTTAGGCTCGTAGCTCAGTTGGTTAGAGCACCACCTTGACATGGTGGGGGTCGTTGGTTCGAATCCAATCGAGCCTACCAACGAACAAATGAAGGGGTCTGGCAGCACACATCGCCTACAGGCAATGCGGCTCGCCAACATACAAACGCCACGCGGCAACTTCGCGTGGCGTTTTTCTTTTTCCGACCGAAACAACGCATGTCGCCTCGATGCGTTGCGCGATCCACGGCATCGCATCCTTCCTCACCGACACCTCGATCAGCCATACAACGGGCACTGCGCCGCGCGTAGAATCGTGTGCGCATCGAAGCGGCTGTTCCGACCGTCGCCCGATCTCCAACGCATCAAAACAACAACGCGCGATCCGCGCGACCGAGAGAACACGATCATGTCCGACGTCACGACCGCCACATCATCCGCGAGCAACGACGAAATCGCCGCCTACGTCGGCAAGAAAGCCGCATGGTTCGAGAGGAAGTGGGAAATCGCCGCGTCGCGAAAGAACCGGCAGTCCTGGAACTGGGCCGCCTGTTTCCTGGGCCCGGTGTGGATGGCGTATCGATGCATGTACTGGCAGGCGGCAGCCGTCCTTGGCGCGACGCTCGCGATCACGATGGTCGAGGTGCTGTTTTTCCCCAAATACTTCGAATCGACCACGTTCGACCCGGTCACCGTCGGGATCGCTGCCGCGCTCGGCTGGTGCGGGAACAGCCTCTACAAGACGCACATCGAACGCCAGATCGAAAAGCTGCGCCCGAACGCGACGTCTCGCGAATCGTTTCTCGCGCTGCTGGAGGCGCAGGGCGGCACGAACTGGCTCGCGGCGACCGGTTTCGCTGTCGCGACGCCGTTGCTCGGCATGCTGATGATCCTGGTTCACACCGCCGTGGTCGGGAAGTACTGATCGCGGGAACGGGCGCCGGCGGCCGGCAAATCGGGCAACGGGACGAAGAAAAGGGCGCATCGCCACCGTGCATGCGCACCGCACCCGACACGCGTTCCATCGTCCTCAATGCAGATGCTTCAATTTGTCAGGATTCCGCACGACATAGATCGCGACGATCTTGCCGTCCTCGATCTCGAGCGCCGTGGTCTGCAGCTCGCCGTCCGCTTCCTGCGTGACGAAACCCGGCAGCCCGTTGATGAACCCTGCACGCACGAGCTTCGACGCATGCGTGGCGAACAGCCCGGCCAGGTACTCGTGCACCTTCATCACGCGCTCGAAGCCGAACACCGGCGTGCCCGCGGCCGAGCGCTTGCCGCCGCCATCCGCGTGCAGGCTCACGTCCTCGGCGAGCATCGCGCCAAGCGCGCGCATGTCGCCGCTGCGTGACGCTGCGAAAAACGCTTCCGCCAATTCGATCCCGCGCTGCTTCTCGACATGAAAACGCGGCCGTGCCTCGCGCACATGCGTGCGGGCCCGCGCGGCGAGCTGCCGGCACGCGGCCGGGTCACGCTGGATCGTCGTGGCCACTTCGTCGAACTCGAGGCCGAATACGTCGTGAAGCAGGAACGCCGCGCGTTCGAGCGGCGAGAGCCGTTCGAGTGCAAGCAGCAGCGGCAGCGTGACGTCTTCCTGTTCATCTTCCTCGACGACCGGCTCGGGCAGCCACGGGCCGATATAGGTCTCGCGCTGGTGCCGCGCGGACTTCAGCTGGTCGAGGCACATGCGCATCACCATGCGGCGCAGGAACGCCTCGGGTACGCGCACCTCGGTGCGGTCGACGTCCATCCAGCGGATGAACGCCTCCTGCACCATGTCCTCGGCATCCGCGACGGAGCCGAGCATCCGGTACGCGACGCGGATCAGCGTGCGGCGCAGCGGGTCGAAACTCGCGGCCGCGTCGGCCCGCTCTTCGGCGCTGCCGTTGGCCGGGTCGAGGTTCGGCATCAGGCCACCATCTTCGCGGCGGCGGCCTTCGCGTCGGCCGGCTCGATCCACAGCCCGAAGCCGACCGCGAGCCGGTTCCAGCCGTTGATCACGTTGATCATCAGCGTGAGTTTCACCTGTTCCTCCTGGCTGAAGTGGTCGTTCAGCGCCGCGTAGGCTGCTTCATGCGCCGCGTGACCTTCCGACAGCCGCGTGAGTGCCTCGGTCCAGCCGAGCGCCGCGCGTTCGCGGTCGGTGTAGCAGGGCGCTTCGCGCCATGCGGACAGCAGGTAGATGCGCTGCTCGGTCTCGCCTTGCTCGCGTGCCTCGGCCGTGTGCATGTTAATGCAGTTCGCGCACGCGTTGATCTGCGATGCGCGGATCTTGACCAGCTCGATGAGCGTCGGCTCGAGGCTCTGCGCGACGGCGACCGAGACGGTCATCCAGTTCTTCATCAGGGCGGGTGCGGCGGCAAACGGATTGAGTTTTGCAGTCATGGTCCTTCTCCTTTCGTATGGGTTCCGGTGATATGACGAGCGAGCCCCCCGCGTGTGTGACATCGACGCGAAATTTTTTTCGAAGCCGGCGAGCGGATCGGCGCGGAAGGCCGCCGGGCAAGGGCAGGCAGGGTGCTCGTCGAACGCGAAAAATTCGGCGAGCATGCTTCGTGCACCCGTGCTGGTCAGACGATTCCCCGTTCATGTCATGGTGACGATCACGGCCGCGTGAACGGCCGCTGCGTGCATCTCCGCACGAACCTCTATACGCGCTGATGTCAGCAATTGGCAGGTGATCGGTTGCTTTCATTTACATTTATCTGCCGTTTCGTCCGCATCTCGATCAGCAGCATTCACATTTCTGGACCATACTGTTCTGCACGGGCAGATGAAGTGACGCCGCATTCGCGGCCCGGCGCGCGCGCCGGCTGCCCGACGACGCAGCAGCAGGTCGCACGTCAGCCGCGCGCATCACGCGCAAGGCTTTCCCTTTTCCGGCAACGCAACGCAGCGAATCGCGACGTGGACGGTAAACCGATGAGCCTCCTTGCATCACAGCTTCAGCGCCGTTACCAGGACGTGCGCGCCCATAGCGTCGCATTGACCGCGACGCTGTCCGCCGAAGACCAGGCCGTGCAGTCGATGCCCGACGCCAGTCCGACGAAGTGGCACCTCGCGCATACGACCTGGTTCTTCGAAACCGTCGTGCTGATGCGCCGCGTGCCCGGCTACGCGCCGTTCGACGCCGCATTCCAGTTCCTCTTCAATTCCTATTACGAAGCGCTCGGCCCGCGCCATCCGCGGCCGCAACGCGGGCTGCTCACGCGCCCGTCG
The DNA here is from genome assembly GCF_017104825.1 of Burkholderia sp. Ac-20345. NCBI lineage: Bacteria > Pseudomonadati > Pseudomonadota > Betaproteobacteria > Burkholderiales > Burkholderiaceae > Burkholderia > Burkholderia sp. Ac-20345. The sequence goes on from NZ_JAAGPO010000088.1 coordinate 9,684, forward strand.
CTCGACGAGGTGCATGCGTACCGGCAATACGTCGACGACGCGATGCTGCGCGCGCTGGCCGGCGCCGATGCGGCGCTGCTCGATACGATCGCGCCCGAGATCGTGCTCGGCCTGCATCACGAGCAGCAGCACCAGGAACTGATCGTCACCGACATGCTGCACGCGTTCTCGTGCAACCCGCTGAAGCCGGCGTTCCGGCCGCGCAACGGGACGGACGCGGGTGCGATGGCCGCGGGCGACGCCGGCGCGCAGCACTGGCTGCACCAGCCGGGCGGGCTCGTCGAGATCGGCCACGACGGCGATGCGTTCTCGTTCGACAACGAACGGCCGCGTCATACGGCGCTCGTGCGGCCGTACGAGATCGCGAACCGCCTCGTGACGAATGCGGAATTCGCGGCGTTCGTCGCCGACGGCGGCTACACACGCCCCGAGTTCTGGCTGTCGGACGGCTGGGCCACGGTGCAGCGGGAAGGGTGGCAAGGGCCCGCGTACTGGATGCCCGACGACGACGATGCGGCCGCCACGCGCGTACGGCGCACGTTCGGCCTGCACGGCGTCGAACCGCTCGCACCCGACGCGCCGGTGTGCCACGTGAGCTTCTACGAAGCGGCCGCGTACGCGGAATGGGCCGGCGCGCGCCTGCCGACCGAATTCGAATGGGAAGCCGCGTTCGGCGCCGAAGGCATCCGGCAGATGCTCGGGCACGTGTGGCAATGGACGCGCTCGTCCTACGAGCCGTATCCGGGCTTTCGGCCGCTTGCGGGTGTCGCTGCCGAATACAACGGCAAGTTCATGGTCGGCCAGCAAGTCCTGCGCGGCAGCAGCATCGCGACGCCGCCCGGGCACGAACGGCCGACGTACCGCAATTTCTTTCCGCCGGCCGCGCGCTGGCAATTCACGGGAGTGCGACTTGCGCGAGACGTCTGACCAGACGGCCACGAGCGGTGGCCAGCAACCCGCCCGCGATTCGCGGCCGAGCGCGTTCGAGCGCGACCTGATCGACGGGCTGTCGCGCACGCCGCGCAGCATTCCGCCGAAATACTTCTACGATGCGGCTGGCTCCGCACTGTTCGATCGCATCTGCGAGTTGCCCGAGTATTACCCGACCCGCACCGAGCTCGGCATCCTGCGCGATCGCGCGGCCGAGATCGTGCGGCGCGTCGGCCCGCATGCGGAACTCGTCGAATTCGGTGCGGGCTCGCTCGAGAAGATCCGTGTGCTGCTCGACGCGTTCGCGGGTAACTATGCGAACGCGCCGGCGCGCTACGTGCCGGTCGATATCTCGGCCGACTATCTGCACGACGCCGCCGCGCGGCTGCGTGCCGCGTATCCGTGGCTCGACGTCGCGCCGATCGCGGCCGACTACACGAAGGCCGAGCAACTGGCCGAGCTGACCGCGACACCGGCGCGGCGCATCGGCTTCTTTCCCGGCTCGACGATCGGCAACTTCTCGCCGGAAGAGGCCGATGCGTTCCTGCGCGATGCGGCGCGGCTGCTGCGTGGCGGCGGCTTGCTGGTCGGCGTGGATCTCGTGAAGGACGAGCGCACGCTGCACGACGCTTACAACGATGTGCAGGGCGTGACCGCGCAGTTCAACCTGAACCTGCTGGTGCGCGCGAACGCCGAGCTCGGCGCGGATTTCGACCTCGACGCGTTCTCGCATTGCGCGTTCTACGACAGCGCGCGGCAGCGCATCGAGATGCATCTCGTCAGCGATATCGCGCAGACCGTGCACGTGCGCGGCCACGCGTTCCGCTTCGACGCCGGCGAGCGCATCCACACGGAGAACTCGCACAAGTTCACGATCGACGGCTTCCATGCGATCGCGCGCCGCGCAGGATTCGCGCCCGATACCGTGTGGACCGACGCGGACAACCTGTTCAGCGTGTACTGGCTGCGCAGCGTCGACGATATCCGCGCGTGACGCCCGCGCTTGCGAACCGCTCGCGTACGGTGCGGGCGGTTCGCTTCCGGCGCATTCCCGCACACGCCTGCGTGTGTCGATCGTGCGGTTTCTTGCCGATAATCCCTTTCTTCCCGGCCCGATGCACCGCTGCAACGGTGCTTGGAATGTCTCCTCTTCCTTGTCCCGCAAGGCTTTGCGGGCGCCCGTAAACGTCCGTTACCTGTCTCGCATACCCGTTTCACCTGTGTCTGTGTCCGGTGCCTAGACTCCGAACCGTATCCACATGACGCACGACACGTGCAGGGAGTCGCGAGATGAACAAGAAACTCATTCTCGGTGCAGTTCTCGGTGTAGCAGCGCTGGCAGCTTCGGGCGTCGCATCGGCCCACGTCGACCTGTCGGTCGGCATCGGTGTACCCGCGTATGCGGCGCCCGCGCCCGTCTACGTGGCGCCGCCTCCGCCCGTCATGTACGCGCCGGTCGGCTATCGCGATGACGGCTGGCGTCAGCGCGAATGGCGCGAACACGAGTGGCGCCGTCGTGAATGGCGCGAGCACGAGTGGCACGATCGCGGCGGCTGGCGCGGCGGCCGTTGGGATTAAGCGGTTCGATTGATCACAACAAGAGGAGATTGAAAACATGATGCCCATTCGACACATCAGGCTGTGCGCCACCGCCGCCATCGTTGCGCTTGCCACCATCGGCAGCGCGCACGCGGCGGGCTGCATGAAGGGCGCGGTGGTCGGCGGGGTCGCCGGCCACTATGCGGGCCACCATGCCGTCGTTGGTGCGGTCGGCGGCTGTATCGTCGGCCACCACATGGCGAAGAAGCAGGCGCAGGAGCAGGCCGCACAGCACAAGGCCGCCGCGCAGGGCATGCAGCCGGCGCAGTAACTACCATCGTCACCGGGGCGGCGCTGCGGCGCCGCGCCAGTCCGCTTCGTTCTCCATTCAAGCTCGACCCGGATTGATCTGACGAATGTGTGTCGCGCGCTTCGTTACGATCATTTACAACGTCGTGTGGCGCGAATTTTGCGCGTTCATAGAATGCAATCACACGAACGCGCTCCAGGGAGCACAAGATGAAACAGCAACGATATCTGTCCGTATTGATGGCCGCGCTGCTCGCGCTCGGCACGGCTTCCGCGTATGCCGCAGCCGGCGGCAATGGCGGTGGAAACGGTGGCGGTGGCGGTGGCGGTCACGGCGCAGGTGGTTTGGGCGGCAATGCAGGCGGCATGTCCGCCGGCCATATGAGCGGCGAGGCGTCGAGCAACTCGAACGGCATGCACGCGGGCGACCGCGACAAGGGCCTGTCGCGCGCGGCCGACCGCTCCGACACGATCGCCGACCGCGCCGGCGTGCAGCCGGGCCACGGTCACACGCACGGAACCACGCACGGTCACACGACGCACGCGTCGACGTCCACGCATCATTCGCGTCACCATGCATTCGGCCGCACGCTTTAAGCGCGGCGCGCAAACGTGACGGAAGGGCGCTTCGGCGCCCTTTTTTCATCGTGGCAACGCCATGCGGCTGTCGCGCGAAAACATCGTGCCGACCCGATTTGCAACCAGCCGTAACCGCGCCGCGAACGGGCGCGAATACAGATCGCTTACACGCGGTTAACAGACAGGAAATCGGCGCGTCGCGCACGCAGCGCCAGCGCGCCCGGCAGCGTCGAAACAGGCCATAAAAAAGGGCGGCTCATCGCCGCCCTTCGCTTTATCGCCCGGCGCCCGCCAGCGGCACCGCAGGTTCAAACAACGCGTCCGCCTGCCTGACGCGCACGAAGCGCGCCGCGCCGTCACCGTCCACCAGCGCCCGGAAATGCGCTTCGCCGCACGCGAGCTTCGCGCGCTCGTGCTCGCTCGGCACGTTGCCGTCCGCATTCGGCGTATCGACGACGAAGTACAGCCGCTCGCCGCCGTCCTGTTCCGCGAGCACGGCCCAGTCCGGGTGATAGCTGCCGAGCGGCGTCTGCACGCGGAACCACGCAGGCAGCTTCGCGTACAGCTTCACGCCGTCGTGCGCCTCGAGCGCATCGGCGAACGCGCGTTCCGCGTCCGTCTCGCACACGACCGCCTCGTGGATCGACTTCTGCGCATCGGGCCGCAGGTTGCGCAGGTAGCCGGTCAGCGCCTCGCTCTCGAACGATTCGAGCGCATGCACATGGCGCTCGCCGAGCTTGCGGTACGCGATGCCCGCGACGAGCGCGTGGCGCTTGCAGCGGTTGATCGCATCGGCCGCGACCGCGATGAACTGCTGCGGATTCACGCGGAAATCCTCGAGCCGGCCGCTGTCGGCCAGGATCGTCGCCAGCGAACGGCGCGTGAGCTGCGTGCGGTCCTGCAACTCGGTGAGCAGGTCAGGCAGCGGCAATTCGCCTTCGTCGAGCAGCACCGTGCCGGCGCCGGCCACCTCGATCGCCTCGATGCCGGCCTTGCCGATATCGATCTCGGCCTTGCGCCACTGCAGCCGTGCGCGCGCGATGTCCGGCGCGCCGTGCAGCGCGACCGCGCAGTCGCGCACGAGCTTTGCGTTGTCGAACTCGACGCGGTACACGGTGCGATGGCGGATGCGGTCCCACAACGCGCGGAAATCCTCGCCGAACACGACGGCCTTGCCCGACGCATCACGCCGCAGCGCGATTGCGCGGCGCTCGTCCGCGTTGCGCACGGCAAAGCGGCCCGACAGCTTGCGCAGCGTCGCGACGATCGGCGCGCGCAGCATCTCGAACGCATCCGGCAGCACCAGCGCGCTCTGGCGCAGCGCATCCTTCAGCCGGTCGAGCACCTTGCCCTGCGCGTCGACGTAGCCTTGCTCGTGCAGGTGATTCCACAGCACGCACGACAGCTCGACACCGAGTGCATGCGCGGGCCCGTCGCCTTCCTGTACGGGCAGCGCCGCGAACTGGTGTTCCTCGACGATGCCGAAACGGATGCCCGTATCGGCCTCGATTTCCTTCTGCAGGTTCTCCGCGAACGACTCGTAGCGCTCGGTCGCGATCACGGTGAGCGTGTTCACGCCCGCATCGCGTACGCGTTCGCCGTCCTGGTCGACGGCGAGGCGCAGCCCGCGGCCGAGCGTCTGGCGGCGCTCGCGTTCGGTCTGGATGTCGCGCAACGTGCAGATCTGGAACACGTTCGGGTTGTCCCAGCCTTCCTTCAGCGCCGAGTGCGAGAAGATGAACTTCAGCGGCGTGTCGAACGACAGCAGCGCTTCCTTCTCGCGCATGATGAGGCCGTACGCGCGTTCCGCGTTCTCGCGGGCCGCGGCGCTGCTTTCGCTGGTGTCGGTCCAGCCGCCCTTGCGGTCGATCGAGAAGTAGCCGTTGTGCGCGCGCCCGACTTCGAGCGCCACGTCGACGCCGTCGAACAACGCACGGTAGGCCGGCACGCGCGCCGCACGCGCATATTCCTCTTCGAAGATCAGCGCGTAGTCGCCCTTCACGGGCATGCCGTTCTCGTCGTACTGGCGGTAGCGCTCGACCGAATCGACGAAGAACAGCGACAGCACCTTCACGCCGCGTTCGGCCAGGCGCAGTTCCTTGTCCAGATGCTCGCGGATCGTGCGGCGGATCATCTCGCGCTGCACCGCGAGCGTATCGATGTCGCCGAATGCCTCGCCGAGCGACAGGAACGCCTCGCCTTCCGGATGGCGCAGCTCGACGTATTCGGCGCCCTTCACCGCATGGACTTCGCCGATCCGCAGCCCCGCGTACAGCGCGCGCTTGGTCAGGCGTTCGAGATCGTCGCCGTCGGTGGCCGACACGATCTGGCGTTTCACGCCGGCCGTCGTCGCGACGTCGAGCTCGACGCGCGCGCTGATCGCGCCGCGCCGGTTCGACACGCCGACGAGCCGCACGTACGGCTTGTTGTGCGCATCCTCGACGATCGCCGACGCGATCTCGATCTGCTTGACCAGCTTGCGCTCGTACGCATCGACCGCATCGAGCCGGTACACCATGTGGTGACGGTCGACGTGCGTGGCCGAATAGCGCAGCGTGCAGAGCGGCGCCATCGCGGAAAGCGCTTCGCGGCCACGGCCTTCGAGCCCGCCGTCGACGCTCTGCGGCTCGTCGACGATCACGATCGGCCGCGTCGCGCGGATCAGGTCGATCGGCTTCTCGCCGCCGGTCTTCTCGCTGTCCTTGTAGAGGTTGTTGATTTCCTTCTTGTTGATCGCGGCAACGGTCATCACCATGATCTGGATCGCCGCGCTCGCCGCGAAGTGGCGCACCTGGCCGAGCTTCGCGGAGTCGTACAGGAAGTAGTCGTACGGCACGCCCGCATACAGCGCGCGGAAGTGATCCTCGGTGATCGCGAGCGTCTTGTGCACGCCTTCCTTGATCGCGATCGACGGCACGACGATCACGAACTTCGTGAAACCGTAGCGGCGGTTCAGCTCGAAGATCGTGCGCAGGTACACGTAGGTCTTGCCGGTGCCGGTTTCCATCTCGACGGTGAAGTCGCGCGAGCCGGGCAGGCCGGACGGCGGCAGCCCGCCGCGCAGCTGCACGTCGGCGAGATTGCGCGCGAGCGCGTCGTCGGTCAGCGACAGCCGGTTGCCGACGCCCTGTTCCGACACCGCGAAGCCGAGCGAGCCTTGCGCGGCGGCCGTCGTGCCGGGCGCGGCGTTCGCGAGCACGCTGAAGTCGCCGCGATACGATTCCTGGCCGCGAAACAGGTCGCAGACGGCGTCGATCGCCTCGCGCTGGTAGTCGAGATCCGCTTCGAAATGCAGCCGCATCACAGGCTCCGCACGCGCTTCACGCCGTGCTGTTCGAGCAGCGCGGCGAGATTGAGCTTCGCGACGTCGTCGACGAAGCCGCTGTCGCGGAACAGGCACGTGACGTCGCGCGTCGTGCCGGTCGCATCGAGCAGGTCGACGATGCCGTCGGCCAGTGGCCCCGCGTCGTCGCGCGCGATGCGTGCATCGAAGCACGCGACGATCGAGCGGCCGATCAGGTGCACGGTCTTGCCCGCCACCTGGTGATGCTCGACCGGCGTGCACAGGTCGAGGCCGAGCTTCAGCGTCAGCTCGGCCAGCAGGTCGTCCTCGGTGCGGCCGGTCTTCACGTGTTCGACGGACGCGAAGAGCGCGTGGTCGAAGTCGTCGCGGCGCGGATCCCACTCGATCACGTTGGTCGTGTCGAGCCGGTACACGCGGAAGCCGAGGTCGCCATAGCTTTCCGGGTAGTCGCGCGCGACCTGCTGCGCGGCGCGGCGCAGGCGTTCCTTCGTGATTTCGGCGAGCGTCAGCGGCTTCTTCAGCTTCGTGCAGAAGTCGGCCGCGCTCTGCTGCGTCTTGTCGCGGCGGTCGAGCGCTTCGGGCAACTGCACGAGCACGTAGCGGCGCGCGCCGCCGTCGGTCGCGTTAACCTGCATCACAGCGTGGCCGGTCGAGCCGGAGCCGGCGAAGCAGTCGAGCACGATGTCGTCGCCGCGCGTGCACCAGCCGATCACGGCTGCCGCGAAATCGACCGGCTTCGGCAGGTCGAACGGGATGCCGAGCGTCTTCAGCAGCGCGTCGTCGGAGCCGGCGAACGGCAGCACCGACGGCACGTTCTCGTACATGTTCTCGTCGAGGTAGTAGATCCGCTGCGGCTGCGTGCTTTCATCCGCGCCGAATTCGATCTGGCCGCGCTCGATCAGTGCCTGCATCGTGGCGGGCGGGTTGCGCCAGCCGCGCGCCGGCATCGCGCACGGCTTGCCGGTGACCGGGTGGATCAGCGGCGTGAAATACTCTTCCGGCGCCTTCTTCTTGTTCGGCCAGGCCATCGACACGAGGCGGTACACGCGGCCTTCTTCCGACAGCCGGTCGTACATCACCTCGCCGCCGGACAGGTTGGTCTGCGCCTTCATCCATGCGCGGTACGCCTTCTGCGCATCCTTCGCGTTGCCGCTGCGGTACACGGCGTCGTGCGCGGCGTCGAGCATGCGCTGCGCGTTGCGCTTCGGGCGCTTGAGCGGCGCCTGTTCGAGCAGCGTCTCGGCGTTGCGCGCGAACAGCACCAGCGATTCGTGCTGGTACGCGACGCCGCGCGCGTCGCCCTTAGGGTTGCGCTTGTCCCACACGGCCACGCCGAGCTCGTTCTCCTCGCCGAAGATCTCGCGCAGCATCAGCACCAGCGCGTGCACTTCATGCTCGTCGATGTGCACGGCGATCAGCCCCTCGTCGGACAGCAGCGCGTGCGCGAGCTTCAGGCGCGGATACATCATGTTCAGCCAGTCGGTGTGGAACCGGCCGTTCGCCTCGGTGTTGGTGCTGCGCTTCACGCCGCCCTGGGTCTGCCCGGTCATCGCCAGGTAGTGGCGGATGCTGTCGCTGAAGTCGTCCGGATAGACGAAATCGCTGCCCGTGTTGTACGGCGGGTCGATGTAGACGAGCTTCACCTTGCCCGCGTAGCTCTTGTGCAGCAGCTTCATCACGTCGAGGTTGTCGCCCTCGATCACGAGATGGCGCGTGTCGTCCCACGCGACGCTGTCGTCGGGGCAGGGCCGCAGCGTGCCCGTCGACGGCGTGAGCGCGGCCTGGCGCGCGCTGCGCTTGCCATGCCAGTGGAAGCCGTAGCGCTCGTCGGCGTCGCCGACCGTGCGTTCGCCGATCAGCGCCTTCAGCACGTCGACGTCGACCGACGCGCCGCCGGGGCCTTCGGTCACGAGTTCGGGGAACAGCGCCTTCAGGCGCGCGACGTTGTCGGCGGTGAAATCCGTCGACATCGCCTGCGGGCTGGCCGCATCGAGTTTCTGCATCGTCTTTTCCATCGGAGCCCGGCCGCGCGCGCCAGGACGTCGGGCGCGCTCGCGGCACCGGCGGCAACGGCCGCCCGGGCAAACCCGAAACGCTATCGAGTCGACCGGCCGAGGTCAAGCGCCGATGTGGGCCGATCGTGCGGGCATCGGCCGCGATCGCCCGCCGGACGGGCCGCAAGCGGCTTCGGGCCGGTTGTCGCACGGCCGGCCGGCGGGCGCCTCCGGACGCGCCCGGGAAAGGACGAAAAAAAGGGCACGGTCGGCGCCAAGCGCCGGCGTGCCCGCATGGAGAATCCCGGACGGAGGGTGCGGCGGGGCCCGTCGGGCCCCGTTTCAGGTCAGAAACGCGTGCGGATGCCCGACGTCAGTTCGAGCTGGTTCTTCGCGCCGAACGTCGACGACACCGTGTAGCCGCCGTGCAGCTTCATGTAGTCGCCGGCGAGGTAGACCTCGGTACGCTTGCTCAGGTGATAGAACACCGACCCGTAAATCGTTTCCTTGAAGCCGTTGCTGACGCCGTTGGTCAGGCTGAACGCGCCGAGGTTGGCGTTCGGCGTGAAGCCGTCCGAGTTGTTCGCGGCGTTCTTGACACGCATCTGCTGGTAGCCGAGCTCGTAGTCGAGCGCGCCCTTCGGCGCGATCTTCATCGACACCGTCCACGAATCGTCGTGGCGCTGGCCGAGCGAGCCTTGGTCGCCGTTGTAGCGGAAGTAGCCGGCGTTCAGGCGCACGATGCTGAACGTGTAGTTGCCGCCGACCGAGAACGTCTGGTTCGTGAAGCCGTCGTGGTTCACGTGGTTGTAGAAGCCCGACACGTTGAACGGCCCGCCGTTGTAGCCGAGCGCGACCTGGTACGCGGAGCCGGTCGCGAACGCGGTCGAGTTGCTGAACTGGTAGCCGGCGCTCGCGAAGATGCCGTTGCTGAACAGCTTCTTCCACGCGATGCCGTTGTTGTAACGCGTGCCGGTCGGGCCGGCCGCGTAGAAGATCATCTGCTTGAAGTTGTTCGAGTTGGTCCAGCCGCCTTCCTCGGTCGTGAGCTTCGCGGAACCGTACGGGTCGCCGTAGATCGCGGCCGAGTCACGCGCGATGGTGTTCTGGAAGCCGGCCGTCAGCTTGCCGAAGCGCTCGTCCTCGACGCCGACCCACGCATCGCGGTCGAAAATCTGGCCGCTGTCTTCCATCTGGCCGTTCGCGACCACGAATTCGCTTTCGAGGCGGAAGATGACCTTCGTGCCGCCGCCGATGTCTTCGGCGCCGCGCAGGCCCCAGCGGCTGCCGCTGAACCACGGCTCGCCTTCGTTGCCCATGCCGATCACGTGATTGCCGTTCGCATCGGCGTGGGTCCGGTAGGTCGGAAAGCTCAGGTCCATCAGGCCGTAGAGCTGCACGCTCGACTGCGCATGCGCCTGGGTGCCGGCGCACAGGCCAGCCGCCGCGATGGAAAGGGCAAGGGTTTTTCGTTTCAAGATCGTCTCCTCCGAGCTGCCGCATTGAAATCTGGTCGTTGGCAGTACGTAATGTATGCCGACTCTTGCCGGCCACAGCGAGAGGGCCGACGCATAGCATCGTAGAGGGGGCAATCCTTCACGACGCTTTCCCGGACGCAAGAATCGGATCGGTGAAAACACCGAACGCGCAACAATCACGAATCGGGCAGGCGTGCGGAAACAGGCAAGCCGGGGGCGTCGGTATGCGTCGATGCCGTTTCGTGCTACGAATCGGTATTCAGGGCTCGCAAAGGAGCGTGTCAGTCCTGCGTGCTCTTCATGCGCAGGATGTAACCCAGCCCGCGCAGCGTGATGATTTCGGCCGTGCTGCCCGCGAGATGCTTGCGCAGCCGGTGGATGTAGATGTCGATCGCGTCGGCGCTCGGCTCGTCGTCGAGCGCGAACACGCTGTCCATCAGCCGCGTCTTCGACACCGTCTTGTTCTGCTGCAGCATCAGCGTTTCGAGGATCGCGTGCTCGCGGCGGCGCAGCGCGAGCACCGTTTCGCCGCAGCGGAATTCGCGCGTGCCGAATGCATAGACGAGATCGCCGCACACGAGCTGCGTCGTGCCGACGCCGGCCTGCCGGCGGATCAGCGCGCGAATCCGCGCGACCAGCTCGCGCGATTCGAACGGCTTCACGACGTAATCGTCGGCGCCCGCGCCGAAGCAGTCGACCTTGTCGTCGACCGAGCCGTGCGCGGTCAGCATCAGCACCGGCACGTTGTCGTTGCGGCGCCGCAGCCGCGCGAGCACCTCCTTGCCGCTGATGCCGGGCAGGCGCATGTCGAGCAGCACGGCGTCGTAACGTTCGGTCTTCAGCACCGTATCGGCGCGCTCGCCGTCGCCGACGGAGTCGACCGCGAAATCCTCGCCGCGCAGCAGGTTCACGATCCAGTGCGCGAGTTCGGCGTTGTCTTCGACCAGCAGGAGTTTCATGGCGACATCTCTTCAATCGTACGCAGGCAGCCGTACAGTCACAACGATACCGCGATTGCCGGGCCCCGGCGCGAGCGACGCACTGCCGCCGTGCGCCTGCGCGATCTCGCGGACGATCGCGAGCCCGAGGCCCGAGCCCTCGGTATCGGCCGACACGCGGTAGAACCGCTTGAATACGTGCGGCCGCGCTTCGGCCGGGATGCCCGGGCCGTTGTCGACCACGTCGAGCACGATCGCGTCGCCGTCGCGGCGGGCGGCCACCGTCACGCAGCCGCCGGGCTGCGTGTAGCGCACCGCGTTGTCGACGAGGTTCATCACCAGCGCGGTCAGCAGGCTGTCGCTGCCCGCGACGTCGAGCCGCTCGCCGAGATCGGCGCCCAGGTCGATATTGCGCCGCTGAGCAAGCACGATCGTTTCCTCCAGCACGCTCGACACCACGGCCGCGAGATCGACGCGATGGGTCAGCAGCGTCGACGGTGTCGCTTCCGCATGCGCGAGCAGCAGCAGCTTGTCGGTCACGTCGGCCATCTTGCGGCTGCTGCGCTGCATGCTGTCGAGCACCGATGCAAGCTCCGGATCGTCGTGCCCGCGCCGCTGCGCGTACTGGATCTGCGTGTCGAGCACCGCGATCGGCGTGCGCAACTGGTGCGCGGCATCCGCGATGAAGCGGCGCTGCGTGGTCGTGTGCGTGTTGAGCCGCGCGATGCACTGGTTGATCGCGTCGACGATCGGCCGCAGCTCGTTCTGCAGCCGCTCGGGGCGGATCGGCTCAAGCTCCATCGGCCCGCGGTCGGCCACGTCGTCCTTCAGCTTCATCAGCGGGCGCATCTCGAAGGTGAGGCCGAGGTACACGAGCCCCATCGCGAGCATCAGCATCAGCGACAGGCGCACGAGCTGCGGCCGCCAGATCGTGGCGACCATCGCGCGATGCGAGCGCGTCGTCTTCGCGACGACGACCGTGACCGTCTCGATCTGCCCCTCGTCGTACAGCTGGCGATCGTAGGCCACCGCGCGCAGCGGCACGCCGTCGAGCGACGTGTCGTACAGCGTCGGCTCGATGCCGTGCCGCGCGGGCACATCGAGCGCCGGCGTGCCCGCGAGCAGGCGCTCGCGTCCGTCGACCACCTTGTAGAACACCGAGTCGCCCGACGGCGATTCGAAGATCTCCAGCGCGGCCGGCGGCACGTCGGCGACGGGCCGCCCGTTGCGCCATTCGATGTCCTCGCCGATCGTGCGCGCGGACGCGACGAGCGCGCTGTCCTGCACGAGCGCGGCCGTGGTCCGCGCGGTGTCGTACGACATCGCGCCGGCGATCAGCATGAACACCGCGAGCGGCAGCAGCAGCCACCACAGCAGCCGCCCGCGCAGGCTGTGCGCCATCCTGTTGCGCTCCTTCTCCGAAATGCCGAACCGCGCCGGGGGCGCCGGCGCGGTCGGGAGTGTCATGTCAGGCGTCCGTCTGCGGCGTTCAGAACGCCGCGGGGCGCCACTTCAGCAGCCGCTTCTCGAGCCACGTCAGCAGGTAGTCGGCGGCCAGCGCGACCACGGCCAGCACGATCATCGCCGCGAACACGCCGCTTGCGTTGAACGCACCCTGGGCGGTGGAGATTAGCAAACCGATGCCCTGCTTGGAACCCAGGAATTCGCCGACGACCGCACCGACCAGCGCGAAGCCGAAGCTCACGTGCAGGCTGGCGAGAATCCAGCTCAGCGCGGACGGGATCACGACCGCCGTGGTGATCTGCCGGCGCGACGCGCCGAGGATCTGCGCATTCGCGATCAGGTAGCGGTCGGCTTCGCGCACGCCCTGAAACGCGTTGCCGAACACGACGAAGAACACCATCACGACGGCCAGCGCGATCTTCGACGCCATCCCGAGGCCCAGCGCGATCACGAAGATCGAGCCGAGCACGACGCGCGGAATCGAGTTCGCGATCTGGATGTACAGGCCGAACACGTCGGCCATCAGCTTGTTGCGGCCGAGCACGATCCCGCAGATCACGCCGGCAACCGAGCCGATCACGAAGCCGATGCCGGTTTCCTCGAGCGTGACCCACACCTGCGTGAGCAGCGGGCCTTGCGATGTGCCGTTCACGAACCAGTCCTGGATCTGTTCGAAGATCAGCGACGGCATCGAGAAGAAGAAGGGATCGATCCACTTGAGGCGTGCGGCGAGTTCCCACCCGCCCAGCACGATCACGAGTACGGCGATCCGCAGCGTGACGATCAGGTTGCGCCGGCGGCGCAGCCGGCGTTGCGCGGCGCGCTCGTCGTCCTCGAGCGTCGTCGCCGGAATGGCGGTGGGGGGAAGCGTCATGTCGGTCATGCTCCTGTCCTTGCGGTCCTTGCCTTGAGCGTATGCGTCAGCCGATCTGCACTTCTTCGCGCAGGTCGTGCCAGATGTCCTTGGAAATTTCGATGAAGCGCGCGTCGTAGCGGATCTCCGACGTGACGCGCGGGCGCGGCAGGTCGATCTCGTACACGCGCTTGAGCGTGGCAGGCCGCGCGGTTAGCACGAACACGCGGTCGGCGAGGGCGATCGCCTCCTCGAGATCGTGCGTGACGAACACGACCGAGCCCTTGTTTGCGGACCAGAGCTGCAGCAGCTCGTCCTGCATCAGCGTGCGCGTCTGCATGTCGAGCGCGGAGAACGGCTCGTCCATCAGCAGGATTTCCGGCTGGTTGATGAAGGTCTGCGCGAGCGCAACACGCTTCCTCATCCCGCCGGAGAGCTGGTGCGGGTAGTGCTTCGTGAACTTGTCGAGGCCGACCTTGCGGATCCATTCCTCGGCCTGCGCGTACGCGACGTCCTTCGAGCGGCCGCGAAACAGCGGGCCGGCCGCGACGTTGTCGATCACGTTGCGCCACGGGAACACGGCGTCGGCCTGGAACACGAAGCCGATGCGCGGATCGATCCCGTCGACCGGGCGGCCCATCACGCGCACCTCGCCCGACACGGGCTTGAGCAGCCCGGTGATCATGTTCAGCGTCGTCGACTTGCCGCAGCCGGTCGGCCCGACGATCGCGATGAACTCGCCGCGCGCGACGCTCATGCTGAAGTCGCGCAGCGCGACGGTAGCCTTGCCTTCCGGCGAAATGAAGCGGCACGACACGTTGCGAAACTCGATCGCCGGTGTGCTCGGGGAGACTGCCTGGTTCATCGCTCTTTGTCCTGCGGGTGAGGAGGGCGTCGCATCGTGGCGACGCCGGGCCGGTCAACCGGGCCGGGACGGGGCACGCACGGCGGCGGGATCGCCGCCGCCGGCGCCGCTACCGATATCGCTTACTTCGCGTTCACGAAATCGTTCGTGAAGGTGCGCGCCAGGTCGATATGCTTGCCCTTCACCGACGGGTTGAACGCCGACAGCACCTTCAGCACGGTGGCCGGGCCGTCGGCCGGCATCTTGCCGTCGGCCGTGTACATCGGCAGCGACGCCTTCAGCGCGCTCACGTACAGCGCCTTGTCCTTCTGGTAGTCGGCCGGCATCTTCGCGGCGATTTCATCGGCGCTGTGCGTATGGATGAACTGCATCGTCTTCGCGAACGCATGCGCGAGCTTGGTCGCTTCCGCCTTGTGCGAATCGGCCCAGGCCGATTGCACGTACAGGCTCGCGGCCGGGTAGGTGCCGCCGAGCGCCGCGCGCGTGCCGTCGACGGTGCGCATGTCGACCAGCACCTTCGCGTCGCCCATCTTCTCGAGCGCGGACACGGTCGGCTCGGTCGTCATCCCGGCGTCGATGCGGCCCTGCTTGATCGCGGCGATGAAGCTCGCGTCGGCGCCGACCGGCAGCATCGTGTACTGGGTCGACTGCACGCCGTGCTGCAGCGCGAGGTATTGCGTGAGGAAGCTCGTCGACGAGCCGAGGCCCGTTACGCCGAGCGTCTTGCCCTTCGAGTCGGCCATCGACTTGAAGGTCGGCGCGGCCTTGGTCGACACCATCTCGACTTCGCCCGGCACCTGGCCGAACACGGCGATTGCCTTCACGTCCTTGCCCTTGCTCTGCAGGTCGATCGTGTGGTCGTAGAAGCCGACCACGCCCTGCACGGCGCCCGCGAGCAGCTCGTTCTCCGCGTCGACGCCGGCCGGTTGCGACAGCAGCTCGACGTCGAGCCCTTCGGCCTTGAAGTAGCCGAGTTCCTGCGTGAGCCGCGCGGGCAGGTAGATGAGCTTCGCGATCCCGCCGACCATGATCGTGATCTTGCCGCCGTCGTCGGCGAAAGCGGGGTGAGCGGCAAGCGCGCAGCTCAGGCTGGCTGCAACGGCGAGGGTGCGCAGGATAGGTCGCATCGGGTCGTCTCCGGTCGTTGTATTCGTGGCGCGATGCTTGCTGCATCGTCACGACGAGTATAGGGAGGCGAAACCTTCCGCTACCTTTCGCGGCCGGGCGATTCCTATAGGGGTTTTCCAGCAATTTCCGCGCAGCGGGCCGGTGCGGGTAGCGAAAGGCTTCGCCATGCACGGCTGGTCTGTTAAACCGGTGCGATGCCGCCGAGGTCGATGCGAGTCAGATTCCCGTCCTGCGCGGCAGTAACCGACAGATTCGGTGCGATCGCGTATCTGACCGACGCATCGTCGCGCCAGATCAGGGAGAGGCAGCGTGTCACGTTGTCATAGGCGACGGCCGGTTCGCGGACGTTCGCGCGACCGAGCGCGTCAAACACCGCGCTGAAGGTCGGCGTATGCGGCGAAACCGGAATGGGTGGCGGTGTATCGGCTTTTTGCCAGTGATCGGCATTGGTATAGAAGTCGAATGAACACAAGCGGCCTGCGCCGTCGAGCGTGAGCGTCAAGCTGCCGGCGGTGATGACGTGACGGGTTTCGGACGGCACGCCAAACTGGTCGTCGAGTCGGTCGCGCAGGACGGATGGCCGCGCCGTCCGATTGTCAGGCGCATGGCGAATGTCGCAGGAGAGCGTGAAGCAGTCCTCGTCCCATTGCATGCAGGCGATCGCGGGCGCAGCGAGCGGCGCGGCACGAACGATGATCCCGGTCATATTGGCTAACGCTTGTAGACGAAATGCAATACCGTGTAATCGCTTTCGCGAACGACGACCTCGAGCTGATAGTGAACGCCTCGGTGCGTCATCGGTGCAGTGTACTGGAAGATGCCACGATGTCCTTTGGGATCCGGCATGCGCTTGCCGTGACGAATGGCAAGTCGAAGAATGTGAACCGGCACGAAGCGCCAGGGTTCTTGCATATGCGCGAGCGGAATGGCGGCAAAGCGTAGTTGCCTGCTTGACGAAGCGGCGAAGCGCGTTCTGAGGCCGGATAATGCGGATCGACCGATGATCGCGTGAGTACCATACCCACCGATCTTCGCCATCGCGCGGGCACCCGATCGCCACACGGCACCGACAACGAAAATCGCATCGATCGGATCGATAAGCGGCGCTTCCAACGGCTTCTCGGTGACCGAAATGCACGTGCCATCGAGGTCGGATATATATGCGACGCCACCGATTTCCGTACGGTATCCGATGATGGCGTCCAATTGACTGTCAAACAGCGGCTCCGCATGAATTGGCAGATTCGAGGGCCGGATTTCGAACAAGGCGGAAGATACTGGCGCGCGACCACGCCATACGTGTGCCGCTTCTGTACCCGTGTAGAGCATGCTGGACGATCGACCCTCGGCGAGGTCGTTTTGATGGATGAGTCCGCCAGCGTATTTTTCGCGAACGCCCGAAGCAATCGGACACGTTCGAAAAACGAGGGTGCGGCGCGAAAACCCCTCGCGCTTGACGAGTATTGCCGACTCAGCGCCAGCCGGTCAGCACGCGCCCCATCGCATCCAGCCCCATGTCGAACAGGTGCGCCACGAACGGCACGAGGTTCGGGATCATCAGTTGCACGAGCAACAGCCCGACGAGCATCGTGACGGGAAAGCCGACCTGGAACACGCCGATCTGCGGCGCCGCGCGGTTCAGGATGCCGAGCGCGAGGTTCGCGATCAGCAGCGCCGCGACCACCGGCAGCGCGAGCAGCAGCCCCATCTCGAACACCGTCGTGCCGAACGCGGCGAGCGTGCGCCAGCCGGGCGCGTGCAGCAGGTCGGCCGACACCGGCAGCGACTGGAACGATGCGGTGAGCGCGGCGAACACCTGCAGGTGGCCGTCCACCGCGAGGAACGCGAGCATCGCGACCGCGTTCAGGAAGCGGCCCATCACGGGCGTCGTGCCGCTCGTGTGCGGATCGAAGAAGGTGGCGAAGCCGAGCCCCATCGACAGCCCGATGAAGTCGCCGGCCGCCTCGACGGCCACGAACACGATCTGCATCGTGAAGCCCATCGCGGCGCCGATCAGGAACTGCGTGACGAGGATCCAGATGCCCTGCGCGGAGAACACGGTGACGTCCGGCATCGCGCCGAGCGTGGGTGCGACGACCAGCGCCATGAACGCGGCGAGGCCGATCTTCACGCGTACGGGCACCGCCGCGTGGCCGACGACGGGCGCGGTCGCGACGAGCGCGAGCATCCGCACGAACGGCCACAGGAATGCCGTGAGCCAGCCGTTGAGCTGCGCGTAGGTAACCGAGAACATCGCCGCCGGGTGGTGCGCGCGGCTCAGCCGACGCCGAGCGTCGCGACGTGCAGCAGCGTCTGCCGCAGGTAGTCGAGCATCGTCGTCATCATCCACGGGCCGGCGATCACGAGCGTCGCGGCGACCGCGAGCAGCTTCGGGATGAACGACAGCGTCGCCTCGTTGATCTGCGTCGCGGCCTGGAACAGGCTCACGACGAGGCCGACCGCGAGCGCGACCAGCAGCAGCGGGGCGGCCAGCAGCAGGCCGACCATCATCGCCTGGTGCGCCAGGGTCATCACTTGTTCGGGCGTCATCGTGCGATTCCTCCGCGGCTTACGTAAAGCTCTGCGCGAGCGAGCCGATCAGCAGCTGCCAGCCGTCGACCAGCACGAACAGCATCAGCTTGAACGGCAGCGATACGGTGGACGGCGACACCATCATCATCCCCATCGACATCAGCACGCTCGCGACGACCATGTCGATGATCAGGAACGGGATGAAGACCGTGAAGCCGATCTGGAAACCCGTCTTCAGCTCGCTCGTGACGAACGCCGGCACCAGCAGCGACAGCGGCACGTCCTCCGGGCCCTGCATCGGCGCGGCCTTCGAGATCTTCGCGAACAGCGCGAGATCGGTCTCGCGGGTCTGCTTCAGCATGAAGGTCTTGAACGGCGCGACGCCGCGCTGCACCGCCTGCTCCATCGGCATCGAACCGTCGGAGAACGGCTTGTAGCCGTCGTTGTACGCGCGGTCGAGCACCGGCGACATCACGAAGAAGGTGAGGAACATCGCGAGGCCGACGAGCACCTGGTTCGGCGGCGTCGTCGAGGTGCCGAGCGCCTGGCGCAGCAGCGACAGCACGATGATGATGCGCGTGAAGCTCGTCATCATCAGCAGCATCGCCGGCAGGAACGACAGCATCGTGAGCAGCAGCATCGTCTGCACGCTCAGCGAATAGGTGGTGCCGCCGTGCGGGCCCGGGCTCGCATTGAACGCGGGCAGGCCGTTCGCCTGCGCATGGGCGAGCGCGGGGGCGAGGCAGAGGATCAGCACGGGCGCGAAGCGCGCCGCGCGATGCAGGAATGCGTGTTTCATCGGAATGCGGGGTCGGAAAGAGGGCGCGGCGCCATGTCAGCGGTCCTTGCCGCGACCGAGGCGCTTCGCGGCTTCGCCCGCGAGCGCGTCGCGAAACCGCGAGCCGAACGTGCCGGGCAGGCCGCCTTCGGACGGTGCGGCGCTGGCGGGTGCGTCGGTCGAAGCCGAAGCCACTGTCGCGGTGGCCGCTGCCGAACCGGCCGGCAGCGTATGCAGCAATCGCACGTTGCCCGGCGCGACGCCGAGCACGAGCCAGGTGTCGCCGATCTCGACGATCGTCGCGCTTTCCTTCGCACCGACCGCGACGCTCGACACGACCTTCAGCGGGCCGCCGCGGCGCGCGTGCTGGAAGCCGAAGCGGCGCGCGAGCCATGCGCATGCGAACACGAGACCGATCACGACCGCGAGCCCGACCAGCGTCTGCAGCACCGCGCCGATGCCGAGCGACGGCGCGGCCGAGCCGACCATCACGCTCGACGCGATCGCCCCGGCGTTGTTCACCGCGTTCATGTCGGCGGCGCCGGCCGGCGTGCAGGCAAGCGACGCCGCAAGGGCCGCGGCAGCCGCCGCCACGCTCGCGACGCGCACGCGGCGGCCGGGCGCGACTACGTTCACCGGTTCAGCTTCCGGATGCGTTCAGCCGGCGTGATGATGTCGGTCAGACGGATACCGAACTTGTCGTTGACGACCACGACCTCGCCCTGTGCGATCAGGCAGCCGTTCACGAGTACGTCCATCGGCTCGCCGGCCATGCCGTCCAGCTCGACGACCGAACCCTGCGCGAGCTGCAGCAGGTTGCGGATCGCGATCTTCGTGCGGCCGAGCTCCACGGTCATCTTGACCGGGATGTCGAGGATCATCTCGATGTCGTTGTGCGTCGAGCTTGCCGCAGCCTTCGACAGCGGCTGGAACACGCCGGCGCCCGTCGCGCCCGCCTGCACCGGCTGCTGGTTCTGCTCGGCGAGCGCGGCCGCCCAGTCGTCCATGCCCGGATCTTCTTCCGCCGCGGCAGGTGCCGCCTGCGCGGCGGCGGCCGATGCCGCGAGGGCCGCGTCGGCCATCGCTTGTGCGTCGTCCTCGGGCGTCTGGTTCAGCTCACTCATATCCACCTTCCTTCATCGAATCGCCCGCGCCGATCATCTTCTGCACGCGCAACGCATATTGACCATTGAAAATTCCGTAGCCGCATTCCATCACCGGCACGCCGTCGACCTTTGCGGTGATCGTGTCCTCGATTTCCAGCGGCAGCACGTCGCCCGCGCGGAGGTTCAGGATCTTCTCGAAAGTCGACGAGATCTCGGCGAGATTCGCGGTCAGCTCGACCTCGGCGGCCTGCACCTGCTGCGACAGCACGCGCACCCAGCGGCGGTCGACTTCGAGCGCCTCGCCCTGGATCGGCGACGCGAGCACGTCGCGGATCGGCTCGACCATCGAGTACGGCATGCAGATGTGCAGCGTGCCGCCGGTCGGCCCGAACTCGATCGAGAACTGCGTGACGATGACGATCTCGTTCGGCGTCGCGACGTTCGCGAACTGCGTGTGCATTTCCGAGCGCACGAATTCGAACTGCAGCGGCCGCACGCTCTTCCATGCGGTCGTGTAGTGCTCGAACACGAGGTTCAGCAGCTTGCCGATGATCCGCTGCTCGGTGGCCGTGAAGTCGCGGCCCTCGACGCGCGTGTGAAAGCGCCCGTCGCCGCCGAACAGGTTGTCGACGACGAAGAACACGAGGTTCGGGTCGAACACGAACAGCGACGTGCCGCGCAGCGGCTTCACGTGCACCAGGTTCAGGTTCGTCGGGATCGGCAGGTTGCGGGTGAACTCGCTGTACTTCTGCACCTTTACCTGGCTGACGGAGATTTCCGCCGTGCGCCGCATGAAGTTGAAGATGCCGATCCGCAGCAGGCGCGCGAAGCGGTCGTTGATGATCTCGAGGCCGGGCATCCGGCCGCGGACGATCCGCTCCTGCGTCGCAATGTTGTAGGGGCGGACGCCCGATGTGTCGCGCTGCTCGTCGACTGAATCGGTTTCGCCCGTGACGCCCTTGAGGAGGGCATCGACCTCCTCCTGGGACATGAACTCCTGGTGACCCATACGCGCTCCTTTCGCGGCCGCGTTACTGGACGACGAACTCGGTGAACAGCACGTCGTCGACCTTCGCGCGCTGGTTGCCCGGCTGCGTCGGCTGCTCGATCAGTTCCCGCAGTTCCTTCGCGAGCGAACGTTTGCCGTCCGGCGTCGCGAGATCCTCGGGATGCTTGTTCGACAGCGCGAGCAGGATCCGGCTGCGGATCTCCGGCATCCGCGCGGTCAGTTGCTCCTGCGCCTTCGAGTCGGTGAGCTTCAGCGACAGGCCGACGCGCAGGTAGTGCTGCGCGCCGTCGTCGGACTGCAGGTTCACGGTCAGCGGGTCGAGCGGGAAGAACACCGGCGCGGCGAGCGGCGGCGGCTCGGCGGGCGCGCTCGCGTGGCCCACGCCTTCCTTGCTCAGGAACACGTACATGCCGCCGGCTGCGGCGGCCGCCGCGCCCAGCGCGATGACGGCGATGAGCGCGATGCGCTTGAACTTGCCGGACGAAGCCGGCTTGTCGGCGGTCGGGTTTGCGGTCGTGGAGGCCATGTGAATGCGTGCGTGATGTCTCGTAGCATGCATTGTTCGGCATCCGGGCCGAGCCCGATGGGTGGAAAAGAGGGGGGATTTGCGGCTATCTCAGCCGATTGTCGGCCGGGTGTCGGCCGGATGCAGGGAAAGTGGGGGCGGAAAGGGGCGGCGGGCCGGCGGCCGGAGCGGGTGTGGCAGGGAGGTAGCGCCGTTCCCGCCGCACGGAGCCAGCCGCGCCGATGGCGGCAGGCACGATTTCACGGGGCCGCGCCGGCGCCTGGCGGGCGTCGGTCGCCCGGTCAGATCGGCAGCAGCGTCAGGAGCGGCGCGATCAGCACCATCGCGACGCCCGCGATCATCATCGTGAGGCTCGACACGACGCCTTCCTCGCTGCCGATCTCGCGCGCCTTCGCGGTGCCCACGCCGTGGGCGGCCGCGCCGAACAGCGCACCGCGCGCGAGCCGCGTGCGCATCGGCACCAGCGCGAGCACCAGTTCGCCGAGCAGCATCCCGCAGATGCCGGTCGCGATCACGAAGAGGGCAGTGAGATCCTTCGGCGCGTGGATCTTGTCCGACACGGCGAGCGCGAACGGCGTCGATACCGAGCGCGTCATCAGCGAGCGCTGCAGCTCGGGCGACAGGTGCAGCAGCTTCGCGAGCAGCAGCGACCCGCACACGCCCGCGGCGATCCCGACTGCCACGCCGACCGACAGCGACAGCCAGTGGCGGCGGATCAGGTCGCGATAGTCGTAGATCGGCACCGCGAACGCGATCGTCGCCGGGCCGAGCAGCCACATCAGCCAGCGCGTGTCGTGGAAGTAGACCGAATACGGGATGCCGGTCAGCAGGACGAGCAGCACCAGCACGCCCGGCACGAACACGAGCGGCGAGAACAGCAGCGTCTTCTTGTACGCGTAGAGCCGCTTCGACGCGAAATACAGCACGACCGTCAGCACGAAGCAGCCGAACGAGATCGCGGTGTTCGCCTGGTCGGCGGACAGGTTCGACAATGCGGCAAGCATGGCAGGCTCCGGCTCAGTGGGCGGACGCGGCGCTCAGGCGCGTGCGGCGGCGTTCGGCGAACACGCGCTGCGCGGCGAGCCGGCGCTCGAGCTTCGCGGCGAGGTCGACCGCGACGGCCACCGCAACCATCACGAACGCGGTGCCGGCGAGCATCACCAGCGCGATGCGCCAGCCGTCTTCGCGGAACAGCCCGCCGTACTGCACGGCCGCGACGGCGGCCGGCACGAAGAACAGCAGCATGTCGGACAGCAGCCAGTTCGCGCCGTCCTTCACCCATGCGGGCGCGACGCGGCCCGAGAACAGCAGCACGAGGAGCACCGCGAGGCCGATCACGCCGGACGGAATCGGCAGCCCGATCTTGCGCACGGCCCAGTCGACCGCCATCCACAGCGCGCCGAGCGCGGCGGCCTGCAGCGCGATCCGGCCCGTGCGTGCCATGCTGCCCGAAGCGGCGGGGCGGGCGGCGAGTGCGGCGGTCGGCTTGGTCATGGCAGGCTCCCTACAGATATTCCGTTGATGGTGTGAGTATAGGGTTTCCCCTAACCATAAATAAAATGACTTGTCTCTATCCTTGTCATTCCAATTCGGAATTCACCTTTGATTGCCGCACCATTTTGGGGAGACATCGATGGAATTGCGCGCGCTGCGGTACTTCGTCGAGGTGGTTCGTCAGCAGAGCTTCACGGCGGCCGCCGACAAGCTGTTCGTGACCCAGCCGACCATCAGCAAGATGGTGAAGGCGCTCGAGGACGAGATCGGGTCGCCGCTGCTGCTGCGCGACGGCCGGCAGATGGTGCTGACCGACGCGGGGCGGATCGTGTTCCAGCGCGGCCAGGACGTGCTCGCCGCGCAGGCGCAGCTGCAGTCGGAGCTGAACGACCTCGGCACGCTCGGGCGCGGCGAGCTGACGATCGGGATCCCGCCGCTCGGCGGCTCGCTGTTCACGCCGATCATCGCCGCGTACAAGCAGCGCTACCCGAACATCGAGCTGAAGCTGTTCGAGCAGGGCGCGCGGATGATCGAGGCCGCGCTGACGTCGGGTGAACTGGAACTGGGCGGGCTGCTGGAGCCGGTCGACCCCGGCACCTTCGAGCGGTTGCCGATGGTGCGTGCGCCGCTATGGCTCGTCGCGCCGCGCGAGTCGCGCTGGGAGGATCACGCGGCCGTGCCGCTCGCGGATCTCGCGCGCGAGTCGTTCGTGTTCTACGCGGAAAGCCTCGCGCTGCACGATGCGGTGCTGGACGCGTGCCGGCAGGTCGGTTTCACGCCGTCGATCGTGAGCCGCAGCGGCCATTGGGATTTCATGGCCGCGCTCGTGCATGCGGGCGTCGGCATCGCGCTGCTGCCCGAGCCGTATTGCCGGCGGCTCGACGCGGGCCAGTTCACGTGCCGGCCGATCGTCGAGCCGGAGATCACGTGGGCGATCGCGCTCGGCTGGCTGAAGAAGGGGTATCTGTCGCACGCGGCGCGCGCGTGGCTTGAAGTGGCGCGGGCGACGCTGCCGATCGCGCCGGGTGACGACCTGGCGTTCGGCGGGTTGCGGGCGAGGGAGTGACGCCCGCCGAGGCGGGCGGTAAAGCGAACGAGGCGGGCGCAGCGGCCCGCCGCCGCACGGTCAATGCCCCATCGCCGGCCCCGCGCCCTTCCTCGGCTTCGTGATCCACACGAGCGCCGCGAGCGCGCCGAACATGAACGCCGACAGCAGGAAGAAGTCGTTGGTCGCCATCATGAAGCCTTGCTGCGTGACGAGCTGGTTGAGCTGCGCATTGGCCGTCTGGCCGACGATGCCGAGCTGCGACAGCGCGCCCTGGTAGTCGGTCGTGCTCTGCGCGTACACGCTCACCGATTCCGACAGCCGCGCATGGTGGTAGATCGCGTCGTTCTCCCAGAACGTCGAGCTGGCCGCGGTGCCGATCGCGCCCGACAGCGTGCGCAGGAAGTTCGACAGCCCCGACGCGCTCGCGAGCCGGTCGTCGGAGATGCTCGACAGCGTGATCGTCGTCATCGGCACGAAGAAGCAGGCCACGCCGATCCCCTGCACGAGCCGCGGCAGGATCACATGGTTGAACGGCACGTCGAGCGTAAACGTCGAGTTCCAGATCGACACGCCGGCGAACACGATGAACGCGAAGCTCGCGACCATCCGCAGGTCGAGCCGGTGCATGTTGCGGCCGATCAGCGGCGACAGCACGAGCGCGAGCAGCCCGACCGGCGCGGTCGCGAGGCCGGCCTTGCCCGCCGTGTAGCCCATCACCGTCTGAAGCCACAGCGGGAAGATCACGACCGAGCCGAAAAACGCCATGAAGCCGAACGAGATGATCAGCGCGCCGAGCGCGAAGTTGCGGTCCTTGAAGAGCGACAGGTCGACCACCGGCTCCTTCTCGGTTGCCTCCCACACGAGCATGAACGCGAGCGACACGACCGCGATCAGCGCGAGCGCGACGATGAACGTCGAGTTGAACCAGTCGCGGTCCTTGCCGAGGTCGAGCATCATCTGCAGGCACGACACGCCGATCACGAGCAGCGCGAGGCCGACCGCGTCGATCCGCTGCTTCGTCGTCTTCGTCTCGCGGCCGCGCAGCAGGAAATACGCGCAGACCGCCGAGAAGATGCCGATCGGCAGGTTGATGTAGAAGATCCACGGCCATGTGTAGTTGTCGCTGATCCAGCCGCCCAGCAGCGGGCCGAAGATCGGCGCGACGATCACCGTCATCGCCCATAGCCCGAGCGCGAGCCCGCGCTTCGCGGGCGGGTAGCTGCGCATCAGGATCGTCTGCGACAGCGGCACCATCGGCCCCGACACGAGGCCCTGCAGCAGCCGGAACGCGATCAGCGTCTCGAAGTTGGTCGCGAAGCCGCACAGCGCCGACGCGATCGTGAACGCGAGCACCGACAGCGTGAACAGGCGCACCTCGCCGACCCGCCGCGCGAGCCAGCCGGTGAGCGGCACCGCGATCGCGGACGCGACCGAGTACGACGAGATCACCCAGGTGCCTTCGCTCGTTGCGACGCCGAGGCTGCCCGAGATGGTCGGCACCGCGACGTTCGCGATCGACGTGTCGAGCACTTCCATGAAGGTGCCGAGCGCGAGCCCGACGGTGAGCAGCGCGAGCGCTCCGCCGGACAGCGGCGCAGGAGCGGCAGCGGGGGCGGCGGCGGATGCCGTGGTGGCGGACATCGGAATCTCCTAGACGCGGCGCGCGCGACGCGCCGGCACAACGCACGGGGGTGCGCCGCAGCGCAGCCCGGCCGGGTGGAACGGATAAGGGAAAAAAGGGAGCACGTGCCCTGTCATCTTCTGCCCAGACAGATAAATAAGCGAACGTTTAACCTAGACATGGGATCTCCGCGCACATCAGCAGTCCGCTTCGTCGTCGGGTTTCGGGCAACCGGTCGTACCGGGCCCGTTGGCGATGAAGCGTTGCAGCAGGCCGGTGAGCGTCGCAAGCTCGTCGGCCGAGAAACCGTCGAGTTGCGCGTTGAGCGCGGTCGCGATCAGCGACGGCAGCGCACGGGCGGCTTCGGCACCGCGTTCGGTCAGCGTCAGCTCGATCATCCGGCGGTCCTGCTCGCTGCGCGAGCGCGCGACCAGCCCCTTGCGTTCGAGGCGGTCGAGCATCCGCGTCATCGATCCGC
The DNA here is from genome assembly GCF_017104825.1 of Burkholderia sp. Ac-20345. Taxonomy (NCBI): domain Bacteria; kingdom Pseudomonadati; phylum Pseudomonadota; class Betaproteobacteria; order Burkholderiales; family Burkholderiaceae; genus Burkholderia; species Burkholderia sp. Ac-20345. The sequence goes on from NZ_JAAGPO010000088.1 coordinate 35,657, forward strand.
TGTCGTACGACATCTTGCGGGACAGCTCGAACGGCGTGCGCGCATAGCCGCGCGACAGCAGCAGGATCACGCCGATCTGCTGCGCGGTGAGGTCGAGCGGCTCGAGTGCGCGGTCCATCCGCTCGACGAGCGCCTGCTTCGCCTTCGACAGGTAATAGCCGAGGCTCGTTTCCAGCGCGATGTTCTCGGGATCGTAGAGGCCGCCGGTCATGCGATTGCGTGCGCAGCAATAGTGCGTTTCCGATTTAGACGCGCCCAGTATCTTGAAAATTGATTGCTTAGTCAATATTATTTGAGGCAACCAGTTACGACGTGCATGTTGCACTGCCGGAGACTATGTTCTGACCGATTCGCCCGCGCTGCGGGCACCCGAGGATGTTCGCGATGCTGTTCCTGAAAAATGCCGCCGGCGCGCTGCGCCGCAACCTGACCGATACCGCTCACCATGTGTTTTCCGGGCCGCACCGCGGCTGGAAGATCGCGCTGTACGTGGCGATGCTGGTGGTGCCCGGCGGCTCGCTCGCGGCGCTCGGGGTCGCCTGGTTCGATCATCGCCGGCAGCGCAGCGCGAAAGACGGCGCTCGCCGCACGGGCCAGCCGGCCGCAACGGAGCCATCGACATGGCGGTCCGCCGCCGAACCGCTCCCGCTGCCCGCGCGCTGCCACTGACATCGCGCGTCTCCCGCCTGCCTGACCGCTCCGGCTGAGCGCCGGGCGCGCCACGCCCGGCCGGCGTCGCACGCCCGGCATCCTGTCAGCGAGCCGTAATGGCCGGTAAACCGGCCGCTCGCGCCGGTAACACATTCCTGTCCCCGCGCACCGTACCCTTGGGGCTGCGCAGCTTTCCCGCCGTCAGTTACCATTTGTCCGCCAGCGGCACGACGACCGCATCGCGCGACGCCGCTCGCCGGACGTCGCGCCCAGACAGGAAAAAACCATGCCGTACACCTCCCTCCCGCGCGCCCTTCGCCCGCTGAGCGCCGCCGTCGCCGTCGCGACGGCCGTGCTGCTCGCCGGCTGCGCCGTCGGGCCCGACTATCACCGGCCCGACACGTCGATCCCCGCCGCGTACAAGGAAGCGCCGGCCGGCTGGAAGGTCGCGCAGCCCGCCGACCGCGCCGACCGCGGCGCGTGGTGGACGGTCTACAACGATCCGCAGCTCGACGCGCTGATCGGCAAGCTCAACACATCGAACCAGACCATCGCGCAATCGGCGGCCGCGTACCGGCAGGCGCGCGCGCTCGTCACCGAGGCGCGCGCCGCGTATTTCCCGACCGTCGGGTTGACCGCGTCGGGCTCGCGCGCCCGCACACCGCGCACGTCGGTGTCGTCGGGTTCGTCGTCGAGTTTCAGCAGCGGCTCGTCCGGCTCGATCAACAACAGCTACAGCGTCGGCCTCGACGCGAGCTGGGAACCCGACCTGTGGGGCAAGGTGAGCCGTACCGTCAGCGCGCAGCGTGCCGGCGAAGCGGCCGCTGCGGCCGATCTCGCGAACGCGCGGCTGTCGCAGCAGGCGCTGCTCGCGCAGACCTATTTCCAGCTGCGCACGTCCGATGCGCTGCAGAAGCTGCTCGACGACACCGTGAAGTCGTACGGACAGTCGCTGAAACTCACGCAGAACCAGTACGCGCAGGGCGTCGCCGCACGCGCGGACGTGATCCAGGCGCAGACGCAGCTGCAGAGCGCGCAGGCCGCGTCGATCGACAATGGTGTTGCCCGCGCGCAATACGAGCATGCGATCGCGACGCTGATCGGCGAACCGGCGTCCACTTTCTCGCTGCCGCCGAACCCGCTCGCGGCCGAGCCGCCGATCACGCCGGTCGACGTGCCGTCCGCGATCCTCGAGCGCCGGCCCGACATCGCGGCGGCCGAGCGCCGTGCGGCGGCCGCGAACGAGCAGATCGGCGTCGCGATCGCCGCGTTTTTCCCGACCCTCACGCTGTCGGCCACCGGCGGCGTCCAGAGTTCGGTGTGGTCGCAGCTGTTCACGTTGCCGGCGCGCTTCTGGACGGTCGGCCCGCAGCTCGCGGCCACGCTGTTCGACGCCGGGCTGCGCGCCGCGCAGACCGACGCCGCGCGCGCGACCTACGACCAGGACGTCGCCGCGTACCGCCTCGCGGTGCTCACCGCATTCCAGGACGTCGAGGACAACCTCGCGTCGCAACGCATCCTCGCGCAGGAAATCGACGTGCAGCGGCAGGCCGTCGACAGTGCCGAGCATTCGCTCGCGATCGTCACGAACCAGTACAAGGCCGGCACGGTCGCCTACCTGAACGTGCTGACCGCGCAGACCACCGCGTTCACAGCGCAGCAGAAGCTCGCGACGATCGCCGGGCAGCGGATGACGTCGTCGGTCGGGCTCGTGAAGGCGCTCGGCGGCGGCTGGAACGTATCGGAGATGGCGCGCGAGAACGGCGACGTGGCGGCTCCCGCGCCCGTGCCGGCGTCCGGTGCGGCCGCGCCCGCGGCCAACTCACCGTCGGTCGCCGCACCGCTCGCGCAGAAGTAGGAAGGAAAGGGCGACGCGCGCGTCAGCGCTGCGCGTCGCCGAAGATCAGCGACACCTCGTTGTTGCCGAGCGGGTGGCCGAGAAGGTTCAGCAGCCCCGCGAGGTTCGCCTGCTGCTCGGGCGCCGAATGCGCGGTGCCGCGGAACGCGCCCTGGCCAGGGCCGAAGTTGCCGTGGCCGTCGAGGAACAGCGGGCCCTGCGTCGTCGACAGGTCGAGATCGGCGCCGGCACCCTTCGCCTGCAGCACCGCGCGGTACGACCCGAGCGGCTTCACGCGCGATACGCGCGAACTCATCGAATCGATCGTCACCGTCAGCTGGCCGAACGCGTTGTTGCCGATCAGGCGCCAGTCGCTCCAGCCGAGCCGCACGTCACCCTGCAGGTCGAGCGTGTTGAACGGCGTGCCGAGCCCCGCGAGCAGCGATGCGGGCACGGCCATCGTGCCCGCCGACAATACCGCGCCGCGCCACGTCGCATCGAGCGTGACCGCATCGGGCATCGCCTCGGTCTGCCGCATGCGCATCTGCACGCGCCCGGTCAGCAGCGGCCAGAAGCCCGTGGTCCATTCGACCCGGCCCGGCAGCAGCGTCGCCGCGCTCTGATCGGCCCCCGGCGCGAGCATCAGCGTGCCCGAACCGTGCCACAGCGACCCGTCCGGATCGACGAGATTCACATGCCCGCCGGTCGCGCGTGCGAACTGCGGCGCGATCCACGCGGCCGGCGCGAGCGCGACGAGCGTCACCGCCGTCGCCAGGCCACCCGCCAGTACCCACGGCAATGCGGTGGCGAGCCGCTTGATCCCCGGCCTCATCGGCCGGCCGCCACTTGCGTCATCCACTGCGTCATTTCTGCATAGACGGTTGCATCACGGCCGTCAGGTCGACCTGGCCGTCGTCCTTCAGCGCGGTGGCATGCGCCTCGCCGACCTGCACCTTGAACTGTCGGCGCGCATCGTCGAGCCACTGCGTCCACGCCGGGAACGACACGTTCTTCATCTGGACCTGCACGCCGTTGCCGACGATCTGCACCTGCGCGCCCTGCAGCCCGTGATCGGACAGCGACGCGGTCAGCGCGTCCTTCAGCGCGAGGCCGGTCGGTGCCACGCCCTGCGCGGCGGCCGCCAGCGACTTCGCCTCGTTCGCCTGCGCGGTCATCTGCGCAAGCTCTTGGCGCATCGTCGGCAGCTCGCGCTGGATCCGCGCGCGGCCTTCCTGCGCGGGCGACCACAGCACCGAATACGCGATCGCGACCGCCAGTACGGCGCCGCCCCAGCCGAGCAGCATCTTTTCGCGCTGGGAGCGCTCGCCCCAGAACTGGGCCAGCGTCTGGTTCAGTTGTTCCGTCTTCATGAGCGGCTCCGGATCGTCCATTTGCCCGTATTGCTGTCGACTTCGCCGGACAGTCCGTTACGCGCGAGGCGCTGCGTGAAATCGGGATCGACCTTGACCTCCGGCTTGAAGCCGACGTCGAGCCGCCGGTCGTGATAGTCGAGCGACGCGATGCCGTTCAGCGGCAGCGCGCCCATCGAACGCGACAGCCCGCTCGACAGCGCGAGGAAATCGTTCGGCGACAGCTCGCCGGCCGCCAGGCGCAACTGGTCGAGCTGGCGCTGCATCTGCGCGGGCGGATCGAGCACCGTCGTCGTCTTCGGGAACGCGGACAGCAGCGTCTCAGTGATCTGCGCGGACAGCGCATCGCGCTCGCGCGACAGCTTCCACCAGTGCAGGTTCATCCCGATCACCGCCACGCCGAGCGTCGCCGCGACGAGGGCGAGCGGCACGCGCAGGCGCTTCACCGTCGCGCGGTCAAAGCGCCACGGCTGCGATTCGAATTCGAACTGGCACAGGTCGAGCTTCTCGGTCAGCGCGCGCCGCGCGAACGCGTCGAACGACAGCGGCGCGGCGCCCGGCAGCAACGGGCCGCCGTCGGTGCGTCCGACCGATGCCAGGCGAGGCTCCGCGCCCGGTTCGCCGAGTTCGTACAGTTCGACGTCGCCGCCGCCCGC
>NZ_JAAGPO010000089.1:0-39871 GCF_017104825.1 Burkholderia sp. Ac-20345
CGTGCGCGTGTCGAACCGCCGGCCGCCGGCGAGCGCATGTCGGTCGCGTTCGTGCTGCAGACGCTCGCCGACGTGCGCGACGCGCACGACATCGTCGTCGAGGAATCGCCGAGCGCACCGCCCGTGATGCAGGAACACCTGCCGTTCACGCGCAGCGGCACGTCCTACACGATGGACATCGGCGTGTCCCGCCACGGGATGCCCGTCGACATCCGAGTCGCGCTCCCCCACCTCGGCCGGCGAGTCATTGTGCGTGTCGCGTGGTGCGAACTGGGTTGGCTGCGTTAAGCAGGGGACTCGAGTTCAGACGTGTGCTCCCACGATCTCGTGCGCGTGTCGAACCGCCGGCCGCCGGCGAGCGCATGTCGGTCGCGTTCGCGCTGCAGACGCTCGCCGACGTGCGCGACGCGCACGACATCGTCGTCGAGGAAGCGCCGAGCGCACGGCCCGTGATGCAGGAACACCTGCCGTTCACGCGCAGCGGCACGTTCTACACGATGGACAGCGGCGGGCTCGGCTACGGGATGCCGGCCGCCGTCGGGGTCGCGCTCGCCCAGCCGGGCCGGCGCGTGATCGGGCTGATCGGCGACGGGTCGAGCCTGTATTCGATTCAGGCCTTGTGGAGTGCCGCGCAGCTGAAGTTGCCGATCACGTTCGTGATCCTGAACAATCGCCGGTACGCTGCGCTGCAGGATTTCGCGCCCGTGTTCGGCTTCGGCCCCGACGACCCCGTGCAGGGCACCGATCTGCCGAACCTGGATTTCGTCGCGCTCGCGCAAGGGATGGGCTGCCGCGGCGTGCGCGTGACCGCTGCCGCGCACCTGCGCGACACGCTGACCGACGCGCTGCGTGCGGCGACGCCGGTCGTCGTCGAAGTCGAGATTGCCTGACGCGCGGTGCGCGTCTTTCCGGAGAATTCATGCAAACCGTATCGATGCTGATCGGCGGCGAACGCCGTCATTCATCCAGCGGCGCGACCTTCGTGCGCCGCAACCCGCTTGACGGCGAAGTCGCGTCCGAAGCGCCAGCATGTACCGTCGACGATGCGCGTGCAGCAGCCGACGCGGCCGCCAGCGCGTTTCCCGGCTGGGCCGCGCTCGGCCCCGGCGCACGCCGCGCGCTGCTGCTGAAGGCAGCCGCCGCGCTTGAAGCGAAGCACGAGCAGTTCGTCGCCGCGATGGCGGCAGAGACGGGGGCGTCCGCGCTGTGGGCCGGCTTCAACGTGCACCTTGCCGCGAGCGGGCTCGTCGAGGCCGCGTCGTTGACTACGCAGGTGGGCGGCGAACTGATTCCGTCCGACGTGCCGGGCTCGCTCGCGATGGGCGTGCGGCAGCCGGCCGGCGTCGTGCTCGGCATCGCGCCGTGGAACGCGCCGGTGATCCTCGCGACGCGCGCACTTGCGCTGCCGCTCGCGTGCGGCAACACGGTCGTGCTGAAGGGCTCGGAGCTGTGTCCCGTCACGCACGGCCTGATCGTCGAAGCGCTGCAGGAGGCCGGCCTGCCGCCGGGCGTCGTCAATTTCGTGACGAACGCGCCCGAGGATGCGGGCGCCATCGTCGATGCATTGATTGCGCATCCGGCCGTGCGCCGCGTGAATTTCACGGGCTCGACGCGCGTCGGCAGGATCGTCGCCGAAGCCTGCGCACGTCACCTGAAACCGTCGGTGCTGGAACTCGGCGGCAAGGCGCCGTTCGTCGTGCTCGACGATGCCGATCTCGACGCGGCGGTTGCGGCGGCCGCGTTCGGCGCGTTCGCGAATTCCGGGCAGATCTGCATGTCGACCGAACGCATCGTCGTCGACGCATCGATCGCCGATGCGTTCGTCGCGAAGCTCGCCGACAAGGCCGCGTCGCTGCCGCTCGGTGATCCACGCCACGGGCCCGTCGTGCTCGGTTCGCTCATCGACATGAAGGCCGTCGAGCGCTGCAACGCGCTGATCGACGATGCGCTCGCGCACGGCGCGACGCTCGTGTGCGGCGGCAAGGCCGGCAGCACGCTGTTCCCGGCCACGCTGCTCGACCATGTGACGCCCGCGATGCGCATCTATGCCGAGGAGTCGTTCGGCCCGGTGAAGGGCATCGTGCGCGTCGACGGCGAGGATGCCGCGATCCGCTGCGCGAACGACAATGCGTTCGGGCTGTCGTCGGCCGTGTTCAGCCGCGATGTCGCGCGTGCGATGCGCGTCGCGGCACGCATCGAGTCGGGCATCTGCCACGTGAACGGTCCGACCGTGCACGACGAGGCGCAGATGCCGTTCGGCGGCGTGAAGGACAGCGGCTTCGGCCACTTCGGCGGCAAGGCCGGTATCGCGGCGTTCACGGACCTGCGCTGGATCACGGTGCAGACCGCACCGCGCCACTATCCGTTCTGACGAGGCCGCCGACGATGAGGATTGCGATTCTGGGGGCGGGTGCGATGGGCTCGCTGTTCGGCGGGCTGCTGGCCGAAAGCGGCGAGGCCGTCACGCTGATCGACGTGAACGACGCGCATCTCGATGCGATTCGCCGCGACGGGCTGCGCATCGACGACGATCGCGGCGAGCGGCGCATCCGTACGTTGCAGGCCGTGCGGCCGGAAGCCGCGCAAGCGGATGCGGCTGCATCGGCGAGCACACCGTTCGATTTGCTGATCGTTTTCACGAAGTCGCTGCATACGCGCACCGCGCTTGACGGCGTGCGCGCGCTGCTGACGCCGCACACGCATGTGCTCACGCTGCAGAACGGGCTCGGCAACGTCGAGACGCTGAATGCGTTCGTGCCGCTCGAACGGATCCTGGTTGGCGTGACGACGTGGCCGGCCGACGCCGCGGGGCCCGCACACGTTCGCTCGCACGGCGCGGGCACGATCCGCATGATGACGGCTGACGGCGCGGCACGCCCGTTCGCGACAGCCGTGGCCGATGCACTGTCGCGCGCGGGGCTCGCATGCACGCTCGATGCCGACGTGTGGGCCGCAATCTGGGAGAAGGTCGCGTTCAACGCGGCGCTCAACACGCTGTGCGCGGCGACGGGCTGCACGGTCGACCAGCTCGGCAACCATCACGACGGGCCCAAACTCGCGCTCGCGATCGCGGCCGAGGTGGCCGCCGTTGCCCGCGCGAAGGGCATCGCGGTCGACGGCGAACGCATCGCGCGCAACGTCGAGCATGCGATCCACGCGCATCGCGGCCATCGCCCGTCGATGCTGCAGGACGTGCTCGCGGGCCGCCGCACGGAAATCGACGCGATCAGCGGCAAGGTCGTCGCGGCCGCGCGCGAAGCGGGCGTGCCGGTGCCGCATGCGGAAACGTTGCTCGCGCTGGTCCGGCTGATCGACGCGCGGATCGACTGAGCAACAGGCCGGCGGCCGGCATGCGCCGCACGACGATACGCGCGCCGCATGCAGTGCGAGCGCCGGATCGGAACAGGTTGGACGAGACACCGGAGCCGGCGCCGATGCGTCGACACCGGCCGACTGCGCAGCACGAGATCCGGGCACGCCTGAGCGCGCCAGCCCGGGCCACTGGAGACGCCATGAAAGCCATCGAATGCCGTTGTCTTGCCGCGCGCGGGTCGCGCACGTTGCCGCTTGAATGCGGCGTACGGGAGGCCGCATGAGCACGCGCGACGGGTTGCAGCCACCGTCCGTCGACATCGGCGCGACGCTCGACGACGGGCCGTTCACGACGATGCAGCGCTGCGTGGTGCTGCTCGCCGCGCTCGCGATCGTGCTCGACGGCTTCGACGGCCAGCTGATCGGTTTCGCGATTCCCGTGCTGATCCGCGAATGGGGCATCACGCGTGGCGCGTTCGCGCCGGCGGTCGCCGCCGGGCTGATCGGGATGGGCATCGGCAGTGCGTGCGCGGGAATCGTCGCGGATCGCTTCGGCCGCCGCCAGGCCGTGATCGGCAGCGTGTTCCTGTTCGGCATCGCGACCTGCGCGATCGGCTTCGCACCGGATGTCACGGCAATCGCGGTGCTGCGCTTCGTCGCGGGGCTCGGGATCGGCGGCGCATTGCCGACGGCCACGACGATGACGGCCGAGTACACGCCCGCGCGGCGCCGCACGATGATGGTGACCGCGACGATCGTCTGCGTGCCGCTCGGCGGGATGCTGGCTGGCCTGTTCGCGCACGAGGTGCTGCCGCGCTACGGCTGGCGCGGGCTGTTCTTCGCGGGCGGCGCGTTGCCGCTCGTGCTCGGCTTCGTGCTCGTGCGTGCGCTGCCCGAATCGCCGCGCTATCTCGCGCGGCGCCCCGCACGCTGGACGGAACTCGGCGCGCTGCTCGCGCGGATGGAGCGGCCCGTCGCACCGGGTACCGTGTTCACCGACATGAGGGACGCACGCGCGGCAGGCGGCCGTGGCGGCTTCGGTGCGCTGTTCGAAAGCGGTCAGGCGCGCGACACGATCGCGCTGTGGTGCGCATTCTTCATGTGCCTGCTCGCGGTGTATGCGGCGTTCAGCTGGCTGCCGACGATGCTGGCGGCGAGCGGGTTGAGCGTGTCGGTCGCGGGTTCCGGGCTCACCGCATACAACCTCGGCGGCGTGATCGGTGCGCTCCTGTGCGCATGGACGATCGCGCATGCCGGGTCGCGCTGGCCGCTCGTGCTGTGCAGTATCGGCGGCGCGGCGAGCGCGGTGTGGCTGATGGGTGTCGATGCCGGCCGCCACACGGGCTGGCTGATCGTCGGGCTCGGCCTGCACGGATTGTTCGTCAACGCGGTGCAATCGACGATGTATGCGCTCTGCGCGTACATCTACCCGACAGCCGTGCGCGCGACGGGCACTGCAAGCGCACTCGCGTTCGGCCGGCTCGGCGCGATCCTCAGCGCGTTCGCGGGCGCGATCGTGATCACCACGGGGGGCGCCTCGGCCTATCTGACGATGCTGGCGATCGCGATGGGGGTTGTCTGCGTCGCGCTGCTCGTCGTGCGACGGCATATTCCGCGACTGTCACGTGCGGCCGTGCAGCCGCGCGAAGGGGAGGCGCTGGCCCGCACGTCGTCTTGACGGCGGGCGGGCCAGGCGGCGAGTCGTGCGTTACAGCGTGGTGCGCACGTGCCAGAGCTCGGGGAACAGCACGACGTCGAGCATCTTGCGCAGGTACGGCGCACCGCTGGTGCCGCCCGTGCCCTGCTTGAAGCCGATGATGCGCTCGACGGTCGTCACGTGACGGAAGCGCCACTGGCGGAACGCGTCCTCGAGATCGACGAGTTCCTCGGCCATCTCGTAGAGCTCCCAGTGCTGCTGCGGGTGACGGTACACCTCGAGCCACGCGGCTTCGACCGTCTCGTCGTGCCGGGTCGGCTGCGTCCAGTCGCGCTCGAGACGCTCCGCCGCGATCGGGAAGCCGCGCCGCGCGAGCAGGCGCACGACTTCGTCGTAGAACGACGGCGCCTCGAGCGTCGCACGCACCTGTTCGAGGATGTCGGGCCGGTGCGCATGCGGCTGCAGCATCTGCACGTTCTTGTTGCCGAGCAGGAATTCGAGCTGCCGGTACTGGTACGACTGGAAGCCCGACGACTGCCCGAGATACGGGCGCATCGCCGAATACTCGGACGGCGTCATCGTCGACAGCACGTTCCACGCCTGAACCAGTTGCTCGAGAATCCGCGACACGCGCGCGAGCATCTTGAACGCGGGCGGAAGCGCGTCGGTGCGCACCGCATCGAGGGCGCCGCGCAGCTCGAACAGCGCGAGCTTCATCCACAGCTCGCTCGTCTGATGCTGGATGATGAACAGCATCTCGTTGTGATCGGGCGACAGCGGATGCTGTGCGTCGAGGATCGAATTCAGCGACAGGTAGTCGCCGTAGCTCATCGACTTCGAGAAATCGAGTTGCGCGTTGTGCCAGCCGGCATCGCCGGGCACGTGCGGCGCTTCGTGCGCGGTGTGGGCCGGTTGTGCCGATTGCGCGGCGCGTGCGCCCGAGAACGGGCAGCCCGCCGGCGCGTCGCCGCCGGGTGGCTGCATATGACCAGAATTCACGACTCTCTCCAGATTTGAATGACAAGGCGCGGCGCGCGGCTCGCGCGCGCCGGGCGAAACCGGTCAGGTCACCGCGCCGCGTTCGGCGAACTCGGGCGCCTTCCACGCGTCGGTGGCGAGGATGTCGCGCAGCGTCTCGACGGCATCCCACACGTCGGCGAAGCGCGTATAGAGCGGCGTGAAGCCGAAGCGCAGCACGTACGGCTCGCGATAGTCGCCGATCACGCCGCGCGCGATCAGCGCCTGCATCACCTCGTAGCCGTGCGGATGCTCGAAGCTCGCCTGCGAGCCGCGCTGGTGATGCGCGCGCGGCGTGACGAGCTTCAGCGACAGGCCCGCGCAGCGCGCTTCGACGAGCGCGATGAACGCATCGGTCAGCGCGAGCGACTTGCGGCGGATCGCGTGCATGTCGGTCTGCAGGAACACGTCGAGCCCGCATTCGACCATCGACATCGACACGATCGGCTGCGTGCCGCACAGGAAGCGCGCGATGCCCGGATCGGGCGCGAAGCCCGGCTGCATCGCGAACGGTGCGCGGTGGCCCCACCAGCCGGACAGCGGCTGCGAGAAGTGCGCATGATGGCGCTGCGGCACCCACACGAATGCGGGCGAACCGGGGCCGCCGTTCAGGTACTTGTACGTGCAGCCGACCGCGCCGTCCGCGCGTGCGCCGTTCAGGTCGACCGGCACCGCGCCGGCCGAGTGCGCGAGATCCCACAGCATCAGCCCGCCCGCGTCGTGCACGAGCTGCGTGACGGCCGGCATGTCGTGCATGTAGCCGGTGCGGTAGTTCACGTGCGTGATCATCGCGACGGCCGTGTCCGCGCCGAGCGCGTCGGGCAGGTCGGCCGGGTCGTCGATCAGGCGCAGTTCGTAGTCGCCGCCGAGCTGCTCGATCAGCCCCTGCGCGATATACAGGTCGGTCGGGAAGTTCGAGCGCTCCGACACGATCACGCGGCGCTCGGGCGCGCGCTCGGCCTGGTGGCGCACCATCGCCGACAGCAGCTTGAACAGGTTGATCGAGATCGTATCGGTCACGACGGTTTCGCCGGGTGCGCCGCCGATCAGCGTCGCGAGCTTGTCGCCGAGGCGGCGCGGCAGCGCGAACCAGCCGGCCGTGTTCCAGCTGCGGATCAGGCCTTCGCCCCATTCGGCGCCGATCACCTGCTGCGCGCGGGCGGCCGATGCGCTTGGCTGCGCGCCGAGCGAGTTGCCGTCGAGGTAGATCACGCCATCGGGCAGGGAGAACTGGTCGCGCAGCGGGGCGAGCGGATCGTCGCGGTCGAGCGCGAGCGCGTCTTCACGGGTCTTGATCATGATGTGGGGTCGTTAGTCGGGGTAATCAGGAAGCACGCGCGGGCAGCGCGCGCAGCACCGCGCGCACGGGGCTCGCGTCGAGCGTCGCGAATTTCAGCGGCAGTGCGATCAGTTCGTAGTCGCCGGGCGGCACGTCGTCGAGCACGATGCCTTCGAGGATCGCCATCCGGTGCGCGCGCACGCGGTGATGCGCATCCATCGTCTTCGATTCCTGCGGGTCGAGCGATGGCGTGTCGATGCCGATCAGCTTCACGCCGCGTGCGGCGAGCAGGTCGACGGTCTCGGGCGCGACCGCGCAGAAGTTGCTGTCCCACTGCTCGACGCTGGCGTGCGCATAGGTGCGCAGCAGCACGCGCGGCGGGACGCCGTCGAGCGCGGCCGCGACATCGGCCGGCTGCACGACCGGCGACGCGCCGATGCAATGAATCACGCGGCACGGGCCGAGGTAGGTCTCGAGCGGCACGGCGCCGATCGGCGCGCCGTCGGCGTCGTAGTGCAGCGGCGCGTCGCAGTGCGCGCCCGTGTGCGGCGACAGCGTCAGGCGCGCGACGTTGACCGGCGAGCCGGCCTCCATTCGCCACACGCGTTCGACGGAAACCGGCGTATCGCCCGGCCACACGGGGGTGGCGGGGCTGACAGGCGGCGAGATGTCCCAGAGGATGTCCATGGCATGACGATTCGGTGAGTCGGTCCTTCGAATGATAGGTGGACGCTCGCAGAAAGTGCTTGCGAAATAAACATGGACAATCCGCCGGATTGGCAGATAATTCGACTCAGAGGGAAAACGGGGACCAAAAATGCACGCGATCACGCTCGATGCCACCGACTGCCGGATTCTGGCGGTCCTGCAGGAAGAGGGCAGAATCAGCAATCTCGACCTGGCGGAACGGATTTCGCTTTCGCCATCCGCCTGCCTGCGCCGCATGCGCCTGCTCGAGGAGCAGGGTGTAATCGAGCACTATCGCGCGTGCCTGAGCCGCGAGAAGCTCGGCTTCGAGCTCGAGGCGTTCGTTCAGGTATCGATGCGCAACGAAGAGAATCAATGGCACGAGCGCTTCGCGGAAGCGCTGCGCGAATGGCCGGAGGTGGTCGGCGCGTTCGTCGTGACGGGCGAGAGCCACTATCTGCTGCGCGTGCTCGCGCACAACCTCAAGCACTATTCGGATTTCGTGCTGAACCGGCTCTACAAGGCGCCGGGCGTGATGGACATCCGTTCGAACATCGTGCTGCAGACGCTGAAGGATGAAGCCGGCGCGCCGGTCGGGCTGGCGCGCACGGGGGCAATCAAAGCGGTGTAAGGCCGTGGAAGCCGCCGCCGTGGAACACGAGCGGTGGCGCGTCCGGCTCGGCGCGTACGCCGCAGCGTTCCACTTCGCCGACGAAGATCACGTGATCGCCTTCGTCGTAGCGGCTGCGGTTGTGGCACTCGAACCACGCGAGCGCGCCGTCGAGCACCGGCATCCCGGAATTGCCGGCTTCATGCGCGATGCCTTCGAAGCGGTCGCCCTTGTAGGTCGAGAAGCGCTTGCACAGGTCGAGCTGCGATGCCGCGAGCACGTTCACCACGTAATGACTGTTGCCGCGGAACACGGGCGTCGACGCCGATTTGTGTGCAAGGCTCCACAGCACGAGCGGCGGATTGAGCGAGACCGAGTTGAACGAGCTGGCGGTGATGCCGATCAGCTGGCCGGACGGCGCGCGCGTCGTGATCACCGTCACGCCCGTGGCGAACTGGCCGAGTGCTTGCCGGAAGGCGGCCGAGTCGAAATCCGGAGGATTGGCCTGGTTCATCGGGCAGCCATCCGGAACGAGACGGGCGGGCGCGGCGCGACGCGGGCGGGGCGGGCACGGCGGACGAAAGGCGACAAGGCGGTCGATGGAGAAGGGGTGCGCATGGCCCGATTTTAGCGGAATCGGGGCCGCCGGGCCCAGCCAGGCGGCGCATTGCGGGGGCAGGGTGACGTAGCGAACACTCCGGTGCGCTGCCGGGTGCGCGGTTGCACGCATGCCGGCACAGTCGTTCTGTTGCGCTTTTTGCGGTACGGCCGCGTTGCCCGGCGCCGCTGCATCACACCTGCCTTCGATTCCGGCACTATCGCGCCGCTGCCAGTCCGAGCGACAACGCGCCCGTCACGATCAGGCTCGACGCCCACACCGCGTCGAGATTGAACCAGCTCCGCGATACGAACTTCAGCCCGAGATAGCGGTACACGAGCCACGCGAGCCCCCCGCCGGCGCCGATCATCGCGATGGCATGCACGGCCGCGACGACGAGCGCCATCCCGAGATGGGTATCGACGAGCGTGGCCGCCGCACGATGGCCGACATCCTGGTCGAGCCCGCACAGCCCGAGGTAGATCGGCACCAGCATCAGCCCCGCGCCATGCGCGATCGCGACCGCGAACGACCACAGGCCGAGCCGCGCGGGCGGGATCCGCGCGAGCGCTCGCGGATGCCGGCGCCGGATCAGCAGCACGGCGCCGAAGCCGATCACGAGCGCGCTCGCGCCGATCCGGATCGCCGTTTGCCATGCGAGCAACGCGGCGAGCAGCCCGAACGGCAGCATCACCGCGAACACTGCGAGCGCATGGCCGAGCGCGAGATAGCCGAGCGCCGTGACGAGCGCGCCGCCGCGGCGCGTCATCAGCGCGTTCGATACCGCGAGCGGCCAGCCCATCGCGGGATTGAGCCCGTGATACACCCCGCTCGCGAGCACGGCGGCCCACAGCGCGAACTGGGCGTGAAGGCTGGCGCTCAACGCTTGACCGACGGATAGCAGAACGAGTCGGTCGAGCAGTCGCCGCCTTCGAGCCGGATCTGGTGCGCGCGATAGCCGTCGGGGAACTCGACCCAGTAATCGTCGGCGAGCGTCAGTCCGCCTTCCGGCCCCACATGCGCGAGCACCTGGGCGCCCGGCACGCCGTCCGGATAGAACTGGTCGTCCCACGTCGAATACAGCGAGTTGGTCCAGTACACGCGCTTCCCGTCGCGGCTGATCTCGACCATCTGCGGGCCGCCTGCGAACGTGCGGCCGTTCGAGTGCGGCGCACGCCGCGCGATGCCGCCAATCCGGACCGACCCCGCGAGCACCGGGTTGTGCGGATCCGACACGTCGTACTGGCGCATCTCGCCGGTGCCCCAGCACGACACGTAGAGGAAGCGGTCGTCGAGCGACAGGTCGATGTCGGTCACGAGCGGCGGCACCGCGCCGAACGATTTCAGCAGCGGCGGCAGTTCGTCGGCCGAGGCCGGCTCTGCCGGAATCGTCGCGGTCTTCTTCACATGGAACTTGCCGCCTTCGCGCCACCAGGTCCAGATCGAGCCTTCGAGATTCGTCGTGTCGACCACGACGCCGACGAACCCGTATTCGCGCGCCGGGTCGTGCGCGGGCCGCACCTCGAGCGCCATCTGGTGCTGCGCGCCGAGATCGATCGTCTGCACGTTGCGCCGTGCGCGCAGGTCCCAGAAATGCAGGCTGTGTCCGTATTTGTTCGCGAGCAGGTCCTCGGGCACGATCCCGTTCTCGAATTGCGGCGGCAGCGCCCACTCGCTCGACACCATGTAGTCGCGCGGCAGGTTCCACCAGAAGTCGTAGTGCTTGTCCTGCGGGCCGCGATCGATCTCCCAGCGGCCGAGCACGTCGAAGGTTTCGCAATCCATGATGAAGATGCCGGGCGCACCGTCGGTGCCGTCCTTGCCTGCGCCGCCGAGCGTGCTCACGTAGATGCCCTCGGGCCCGCAGTGCACGGTGTGCGGCCGCGAATAGCCGGTCTTCGAGAAGATTTCGTCGGGCTCGATGATCTTGTGGATGCGCGCCTGCGTCGGATGCGGCTTCGTGTCGATCACGTAGATGCGCGACGAGCGCAGGCCCGGGATGATCAGGAAGCGGCGCTCGAGGAACGCATGGCCGGTCAGCGGCGACAGCGACGACGAACAGGCATTCCAGCCGAAGTGGTGAAACTCGTCGCCGGTGTTCGGCATCGTGACCGTATGCACGATCGTTCCGTAGGTCGACGAGCCGGGCTTCACGTCGATCACGGCGAGCGCGTCGGGTCTGGAAAAATCGGGGCTCAGCAACAACGTATAGGCAAACTCTTCCGGCGGCGCCTGCATTGCAAGCTCCGGCGAAGCGTGAAACGTCGGGTCAGGCCGCATGCTCATGGTGATGCCCTCTCGATGGTGTCGAATCGTGAACGCCCGGCCGTTCGTTGCGGGCGGGTCGGGGTTGCCGCGCGGCGCGCATCACGCCGGCGGGAGCGATCGTCAGGCGGGCGCATGCGTCGGCGCGCGTGCGGCGCCGTGCATCAGATCGTGAAAGCGGATAAAGGCGATGTGCCGGATCGCCGCACGTGGGGCGGGACGGATGCACGGCAAGGGGGTGGTGCGGTCGAAGCAGCGGCCCGCGAAGCAGCGGCGGCCGGGCGGGTAAGGCGGGCGATGTCTGTTAAGGCATGCATTGCGATGTTCCGGCAGATGATGTTTGCATCAGGGTCGGGCATGCATCGGGTGCTTTGCGCGAGGCAGCGGGTTTGCCGCCGCGCTCGCGCGTGCCTAAGTGTAGACGAGAAAACGGGCGGCCGGTCGTGCGCGGCACCTGTGGAATCTGCCAGGTTTGCGCGCGAGTGAGATACTTGCCGAAGTGCCGTTGCGACCCGTAATCGAGTGCGCAGCGGCGAGACGGAACGGTGGCGCCGGCGCATGCGTGCCGGCTGCCGACATCAACGAGGGACTGATTTCATGGGGAACGAGATGCTTGAAACCGCGACATTGGGAGGCGGGTGTTTCTGGTGCACGGAGGCCGTGTTTCTCGACGTCGACGGCGTGACCGCCGTCCAGTCGGGCTACGCGGGCGGCCATACGCGCAATCCCGGCTATCGCGACATCTGCGAAGGCGACACGGGCCATGCGGAAGTCGTCAACGTGACGTTCGATCCGGCGCGCATCGGCTATCGCGAGATTCTCGAGATCTTCTTCGCGACGCACGATCCGACCCAGTTGAACCGGCAGGGCAACGACACTGGCACGCAGTACCGGTCGGTCGTGTTCACGCATTCGGATGCGCAACGCGACACGGCGCTCGACGTGATCCGCGAACTGGAGCGCGAGCAGGTGTTCGGGCAGCCGATCGTCACGCAGGTCGTGCCGCTCGACGGCAACTACTGGCCGGCCGAGGATTATCACCAGAACTACTACGCGCGTAACCCGGGGCAGGGCTACTGCTCGGTCGTGATCGGGCCGAAGCTCGCGAAATTCCGGCAGAAGTTCTCGCACCGGCTGAAGTCGCTGCGCGGCGCGTAAGCGCGGCCGGCGCAGGCCGGTATCAAGTGGGTATCAAGCCGCCTCGTTGCGCCACTGCGCGCACGCGGCGGCGATCTCGCGCGCGAGCGCGATGCACGACAGCGGCGCGGAGCCTTCCGCCTTGTTGTTGATCGTGATGATCACCGGCTGCCCGGCCAGCGCATAGCGCGCGGCCAGCTCGGCGAGCGCCGAGCGCGTGGCCGGATCCTCGTCGACGAGCTTGTCGAACGGCTCGTATTTCGCCTTCGCCTGTTCGTACTTGAAACCGCCGTGCAGGCTCCAGCGCACGATCAGCGGGCCCGGCGTGTCACCGTCGAGCAGCGCGAGCGCGGCCGCCTGGCGCAGCGGGTCGGGCATCCGCGCGTGCAGGCCGACGCAGTAGCGCACGCCGAGTGCGGCGAGCGCGCGGATGAAACGCGGCGTGAGCAGGCTCGCGTCGCGAATCTCGATTGCATAGCGGGTGCCGTCGGCTTCCGGCGGCAGCGGCGGCAGCGCCGCGAAGAACTCAGCGAGCCGGTCGATCAGGGCGGCCGGCTGGGCGAGCAACTGGTCGGGCAGCGGCGAGAACTGGAACACGAGCACGCCGGCTTTCCGGCCGAGCCCTTCGAGGCAAGGCTGCACGAATTCGCGGATGGCGAGCTGCGCGTCGAGGAAGGTCGGGTTCGGTCCCGACGGTTCGCCGCGCCGGCCGCGGATGACCGCATCGGTCACGGAGGCCGGCGCCTTCACGACGAAGCGGAAATCGTCGGGCACCTGCTGCGCGTAGCGCAGGTAGTCGGCCACCGACAGCGGGCCGTAGAACGACCGGTCGAGGCTCACGCTCTTCAGCAGCGGATGCGCGCCATACGCTTCGAGCCCTTCGCGCGACAGCTTGGTCTGCGCGAAATCGCCGTCGTAGACGATGCCGTCCCAGCCGGGGAAGTACCACGACGACGTACCGAGCCGGACATTCGGCGGCAGGCCGGCCGCTGCATCGGCCACATCCGGCGCGATCGGCGCGGGCAGCACGTCGCGCCGGCGCCGGCCCTTCTTCGGCGGCGCGGCGGGCGGGGATGGTTCGTCCCACAGCAGGCCGGAAGCGGCGGGCGGTGTTTCGTCTGAAGAACGGGCGCTGGTGCGGGTGCGCGGTGCCGGCTGCGCGTCGTCAGACGCGTCCGGTTTCACATGTTCGTCGGTGTCGGCAGGCGGGCCGGCGTTCTCGGGCGACGCGCGTGCAGCATCGGCCGGCACGCCGAACAGGTCGAATTGCCCGTCGGCGTGCGGCGCGTTGGCGTCGTCGTGCTGCTGTCGTTCCGGCGGCGCCTTGCGCCGCGTCCTGCCGTCACCCATGCATGCCCAGCGTGAAGCGCTGCCTAGCGCGGCAGCGCGTGTTCGTACATATAGCGCCGCGACCACGGCAGCGTCTTCGCGCTCTGCCCGGCCTTGCGGCACACGATCTGGAAGATCGACACGTCGTCGTGCTCGAACGCATATGCGCAGCCGGCGAGATACACGCGCCAGATGCGGAATATTTCGTCGTCGACGAGTTGTCGCGCGGCTTCTGCCTTCGCCTCGAAGTTTTCCGTCCAGATGTCGAGCGTGCGCGCATAGTGCCGCCGCAGGCTTTCGACGTCAATCGCTTCCAGTCCGCCGCGCTGCGCGGCTTCCAGCGCGAGGCTGATGTGCGGCAGCTCGCCGTCCGGGAACACGTAGCGGTCGATGAACTCGCCGCCGCCGAGCGCCGTCTCGCCGCTTTCCGCGTCGGTCGACGTGATCCCGTGGTTCATCGCAATGCCGTCATCGGTCAGCAGCTCGCGTACGCGCGAGAAATAGAGCGGCAGGTTCTTGCGGCCGACGTGCTCGAACATCCCGACGCTCGTGATGCGGTCGAACTGGCCGTCGATCTCGCGGTAGTCCTGCAGCCGGATCTCGATCTTGTCTTCCAGCCCGGCGGCCTTCACGCGCGCGGTCGCGAGGTCGAACTGGTTCTGCGACAGCGTGACGCCGAGGCACTGCGCGCCGAACTTCTGCGCGGCGCGCAGCACGAGCGCACCCCAGCCGCAGCCGATGTCGAGCAGGCGCTGGCCGGGCTGAAGCTGGATCTTGGTGAGGATGTGGTCGATCTTCTTGATCTGCGCGGTGGCAAGATCTTCGTCGCCGTTCTCGAAGTACGCGCACGAGTACACCATGTTCTCGTCGAGCCACAGCTGGTAGAACTCGTTCGAGACGTCGTAGTGATACTGGATCGCCTTCTTGTCGGTGTTCTTCGTGTGATTGAAGTAGCGCTTCACGCGCGCGAGCTTGCTCGCGCTGGTGACCGTGCTGCGCGCGAGCGAATAGCTGATGTTGATGATGTCCGACAGCCTGCCTTCGATGTCGATCTTGCCCTTCACGTACGCCTCGCCGAGATTGTCGAGGCTCGGTTCGAGCAACAGCGGCAACGCCGACGCGCTGTTCACCTTCAGCGTGACCTGCGGCGCGCTGAAGGTGCCGAAATCGAGTTGATCGCCGTTCCACAGCACGAGGCGCGCCGGTATGTTCGCTTTCGCCCGTACTTCGTCCGCCCACTGTGCCAGCTTCTTTTCCCAGAACATATGGATTCTCCGTTTGTTCGTTGAATCGAATACAGCCAAGTATCTTGACCGGCGCCCGCCGCTTGCGAGGCGGGCGCCCGGATGCAACACGAGACACGACCGGCATGCGCCGGCGCCGCGCTTACGGCGACAGGCGCGAGATCGACCAGCCCGGCGACGTGTCAGCGTCGCGCGTATAGAGCAGGCGGTCGTGCAGCCGCGACGGGCGGCCCTGCCAGAACTCGATCGAGTCGGGTACGAGGCGGTAGCCGCCCCAGTGCGGCGGGCGCGGCGGGTTGTCGCCGTAGCGTTCGCTGACGGCCTTTTCCTGCGCTTCGAGCGTCGCGCGGCTGTCGATCACCGCGCTCTGCTCGGACGCCCAGGCGCCGATGCGCGAACCCAGCGGGCGCGACGCGAAATAGCGGTCGCTTTCCTCGGCGCTGGTTTTCTCGATCCGGCCTTCGATGCGCACCTGGCGCTCGAGCTCGATCCAGTAGAACAGCAGCGCGGCCTGCGGATGCGCGGCGAGATCGCGCCCCTTGCGGCTTTCGTAATTGGTAAAGAAGACGAACCCGCGTTCGTCGACGCCCTTGATGAGCACGATGCGTGCCGACGGCCGGCCGTCGTCGCCGACGGTCGCGAGCGTCATCGTGTTCGGCTCGGGCAGCTTGGCGGCAAGCGCCTCCTTGAACCAGCGTTCGAACTGGGCGAAGGGGTCGTGGGCGACGTCGGCTTCGTCGAGCGAAGCACGTGAGTAATTGATGCGGAGATCGGCGAGAGTCGTCATGTTATGCAAACGCTTCAATCTGGAACCATTGTAGCCAACGCGCGAGAAACGTGCGTGTACAGTGGCGCGTGCGAGCGGGGAGTTCAGGCAAAATAGAGGGCTGCTCGACTTACGTTTTCCTTTCCGCCATGTCTGCCGCCGACGCTGCCCCGCCCAGTTCCTCTGATCTTACCCCGACCCCGGAAATCCAGCTTGACGTGGATCGAGCGCGGCGTTTCGGCGGCGTCGCGCGGCTGTACGGCGCGCCGGCCGCCGCCGCGTTCGAGCGCGCGCACGTCGCGGTGATAGGAATCGGCGGCGTCGGGTCGTGGGTGGCCGAGGCGCTCGCGCGCAACGCGGTCGGCACGCTGACGCTGATCGATCTCGACAACGTCGCGGAAAGCAATACGAACCGGCAGATCCACGCGCTCGACGGCAATTACGGCAAGCCGAAGGTCGACGCGATGGCCGAGCGGATCGCGCTGATCGATCCCGCGTGCCGCGTGAACCGGATCGAGGATTTCGTCGAGCCCGACAACTTCGATGCGCTGCTCGGCGGCGGCTTCGACTATGTGATCGACGCGATCGACAGCGTGCGCACGAAGGTCGCGCTGATCGCGTGGTGCGTCGCGAAGCGCCAGCCGCTCGTCGTGGTCGGCGGCGCGGGCGGCCAGCTCGACCCGACGCGCATCCGGATCGACGATCTCGCGCTGACGATCCAGGATCCGCTGCTGTCGAAGGTGCGCGCGCAGTTGCGCAAGCAGCACGGCTTTCCGCGCGGGCCGAAGGCGCGCTTCAAGGTCAGCGCCGTGTATTCCGACGAGCCGCTGATCTATCCGGAAGCGGCCGCCTGCGACCTCGAGGACGGCGCCGAGCCGTCCGCGGCCGCGCACGTCGCGGGGCTCAACTGTGCGGGATTCGGTTCGAGCGTGTGCGTGACCGCGAGCTTTGGCTTCGCGGCCGCCGCGCATGCGCTGCGCGCGATCGCGGCGCAGGCCGCCGGCTGAGCCGTCGTGAGTCGCGGTCGTTGACGGAATGCTGCGGCGCGTGACGCGCGCCGTCGTAGGTCATGCGGGGCGATCCCGCCGCCGGGCCATTGCGGCCCGGCGGGTCACACGTCAGTTCAGTTGAGCGCCATGCTCAGCTTGCGCCGCCACCCGGCGACGAGGTCTGGGTGATCGCCGGCCAGCTCGAATACCGAGATCATCGTGCGGCGGCCGAGATCGTCGCCGTACGCGCGATCGCGCGTGACGATTTCCAGCAACTGCTCCAGCGCCCCTTCATACGCCCGCCGCGCGATCAGGCTCTGCGCGAGATCGAAACGCGCGTCGAGATCGGCCGGGTTCGCCGCGATGCGCGCTTCGAGCGCATCGGTCGGCGGCAGGTCGGCCGTGGCTTCGAGTGCGTCGAAACGGGTCTTGATCGCCTGGTAGCGCGGATCGCCGTTCTGCACGGTTTGCGGCGACAGGCGTTCGGTCTCGGCGCGCGCGGCGTCGACCTGGTTGCTCGCGAGCAGCAATTCGATCAAATCGAGGCGTGCGTCGTCGAAGCCGGGGTTCAGTGCGAGCGCCGATTCGAGGTGCGTGAGCGCGTCGTCGTAGCGCTCCTCGGCCACCGCGTACTGCGCGGCACGCCGTTCGGCTTCCTCGGGCGCCGGCAGCAGCCGGTCGAGGAAGGCGCGCAGCTGGCCCTCGGGCAGCACGCCGACGAACTGGTCGACCGGGCGCCCGTCGGCGAACGCGATCACGTGCGGGATGCTGCGCGTCTGGAAGTGCGCGGCGAGTTCCTGGTTCTCGTCGACGTTGACCTTCACGAGCTTCCAGCGGCCCTCGTAGTCGCCTTCGAGCTTTTCCAGCAGCGGGCCGAGCGTCTTGCAGGGGCCGCACCAGGGCGCCCAGAAGTCGACCAGCACGGGGGCGTCCAGCGACGCCTCGATGACGTCTTTCTCGAATGTGGCAAGCGTGGTGTCCATGTCGTTCTCTTTCGTTCGAATGTCGTCAGGATGGGGGCAGTGCGCCCCTTTTTCAACGCGGCTTCGACTCGGGCAGCGGTATCCATTCGGTTTCGCCCGGCACCTTGCCCATTTCCTGGCGCGTCCATGCTTCTTTCGCGCGCTCGATCGCTTCGCGGCTGCTGGCGACGAAATTCCATTCGATGAAGCGCTCGCCGTCGATCTTGTCGCCGCCCAGCAGCATCGCGCGTGCGCCGCTGGCGCTCGTCAGTGTGACTGTTGCACCGGGCGCGAGCACGGCCATCTGCTCGGCCGGCACCGGCGTGCCGTCGATCGCGAGCTCGCCGTCGACCACGTAGACCGCGCGCTCCTCGTGCGACGCGTCGAGTTCGAGACGGCCGCCGGCTGCGAATTCGGCCGCGACGTACAGCGTGCGCGAGAACGTCGTGACCGGCGAGCGCAGCCCGAACGCATCGCCGGCGATCACCGTCAGCGACACGCCGTCCTCATTGCGCTTCGGCAGCGTGTCGGCCGCATGGTGCTCGAACGACGGCTCGGTCGTCTCGTGCGCGCGCGGCAGCGCGACCCAGGTCTGGATCCCGTGCACGGTGTGGCCGTGTTCGCGCTGCGCGTCGGGCGTGCGCTCGGAGTGGACGATCCCGCGGCCGGCCGTCATCCAGTTCACGTCGCCCGGCACGATCTCCTGCAGCGAGCCGAGGCTGTCGCGGTGCAGGATCGCGCCGTCGAACAGGTAGGTGACGGTGGCGAGGCCGATATGCGGATGCGGGCGCACGTCGAGCCCCGTGCCGGGCGGCAGCGTGGCGGGCCCCATGTGATCGAAGAAGATGAACGGGCCGACGAGGCGGGCGGCGAGCGCGGGCAGCGTGCGGCGCACCTGCAGGTTGCCGATGTCGCGCACGTGCGGCTTCAGCAGGGCTTTGATCGGAGCGGTCATGGCGGATCCTGTGGGGCGGCGGGGGATGCCGGTCATTGTACTGGCCGTCTGCCGCCGATTCCATTCACGCCGCGCGGGTATCGGGCCGGGTGCCGAAACCCGGTAGACTGACCGGCTTCTCGAGAAGACGCCGGGCCGCCCCGGTTGTTCCGCCCCAAAGGCAGTCCCGTTCGGGGATGGCCGCCTCGGGGCCCGGCGCGAGGCGACAGCGCTCGAGAGCACCTTGCACAACGATTCGACAATCGAGGAGACGCCGATGATGGCCCCGAAGGACTTGCTGCTCGCGCTGGTCGTGATCCTGGCGTGGGGCGTGAACTTCGTCGTGATCAAGGTCGGCCTGCACGGGATGCCGCCGATGCTGCTCGGCGCGCTGCGCTTCACGCTCGCGGCCGTGCCCGCGGTGTTCTTCGTGCGCCGGCCGCAGATTCCGTGGCGCCTGCTGGTGCTGTACGGCGCGACGATCCAGCTCGGCCAGTTCGTGTTCCTGTTCACCGGCATGTACGTCGGCATGCCGGCCGGCCTCGCGTCGCTCGTGCTGCAGTCGCAGGCGTTCTTCACGCTCGTGTTCGCGATGCTGTTCCTCGGCGAGCGGCTGCGCACGCAGAACCTGCTCGGCCTCGCGATCGCCGCGGGCGGGCTCGTCGTGATCGCGGCGCAGGGCGGCCGCGCGATGACGCTCGCGGGTTTCCTGCTGACGATCTGCTCGGCTGCGATGTGGGCGTTCGGCAACATCGTCACGAAGAAGGTCGGCAAGGCGAATCTCGTATCGCTCGTCGTGTGGGCCAGCCTCGTGCCCCCCGTGCCGTTCTTCCTGCTGTCTCTTTGGTTCGAAGGGCCGCAGCGGATCGCGACCGCGCTCGCCGGGCTGAACGGCGCGTCGATCTTCGCGGTCGTCTATCTCGCGTTCGTCGCGACGCTGCTCGGCTACGGGCTGTGGAGCCGCCTGCTGTCGCGCTATCCGGCCGCGCAGGTCGCGCAGTTCTCGCTGCTGGTGCCGATCGTCGGCCTCGCGTCGTCTGCGCTGCTGCTCGACGAGCATCTGACGCGCCCGCAGGTGATCGGCGCGGCGCTCGTGATGGGCGGGCTCGCGGTGAACGTGTTCGGCGGGAAACTGATGCGCCGCTTCGCGGCATCGTGACGCGCCGGCACGCACTGCGTGCCGGCGGCGGGGCGGGGTGGCCGGGTACGGCCGTCAGGCCATCCGGCTCTTCGCGAGCGGCGGATTCGCGGCGAAATAGCGCTTGATGCCGCGGAAGATCGCGTCGGCCATCTGGTCGCGATAGCTGTCGTCGTTCAGGCGGCTCTCTTCTTCCGGGTTGCTGATGAACGCGGTCTCGACGAGGATCGACGGAATGTCGGGTGCCTTCAGCACCGCGAACCCGGCCTGTTCGACCGAGCCCTTGTGCAGCTTGTTGATGCCGCCGACTTCCTTCAGCACGTAGTTGCCGTAGCGCAGCGAATCGCGGATCTGCGCGGTCGTCGACATGTCGAACAGCGCGCGGTTCACGGCCGCGTCCGCGGTCTTGATGTTGATGCCGCCGATCAGGTCGGACGAATTTTCCTTGTTCGCCATCCAGCGCGCCGCGGCGCTCGTCGCGCCGTGGTCGGACAGCGCGAACACCGACGAGCCGCGCGCGGACGGCGTCGTGAACGCGTCCGCGTGGATCGACACGAACAGGTCGGCGCCGACGCGGCGCGCCTTCTGCACGCGCACGTTCAGCGGCACGAAGAAGTCGGCGTCGCGCGTCATCATCGCGCGCATGTTCGGCGCGCCGTCGATCTTCGCGCGCAGCTTCTTCGCGATGTCGAGCGCGATGTGCTTCTCGTACGTGCCGCCGCCGCCGATCGCGCCCGGATCCTCGCCGCCATGGCCCGGATCGATTGCAACCGTCAGCAGGCGCACGGTGCTGCCCTTGCCGGATTTCGGCGCGGTGAACTTGTAGGTGTCGCCGTCGTCGTCGCTGTCGTCGCGGCGTGCGATGACGGGCGGCGGCTTGACGGCCGGCTTCGCGGGCGTCGAAGGCGTGCCGGCGGCGGGCGGCGTATGCGGCGTGGCCGGCGTGTTCTGCGCGAAGCGCTGGAAGAACGCGTCGCTGCTATCGCCCCCGGCGGGTGGCGGCAGGGGCGTGCCCGGGCCGGCCAGCGCGGTCGGCGGCTGCATCTGCTGCGCGCGCGCGGTGTCGTTGAGCGCCTGTTCCTTGCGCTCCGTCTGCGTGATCAGGTCGGACAGCGGATCGGGTGCGACGGCCGGATACAGGTCGAACACGAGCCGGTACTTGTAGGTGCCGACCGGCGGCAGCGTGAACACCTGCGGCTTCACCGAGCCTTTCAGGTCGAACACCATCCGCACGACGTGCGGCTGATACTGGCCGACGCGCACCGACTGGATCTGCGGGTCGTTCGGCGCGATCTTCGACACGAGGTCGCGCAGCGCCTGGTCGAGATCGAGGCCGGTCAGGTCGACCACGAGGCGGTCGGGACCCTGCAGCAGCTGTTGGCTATTCTGCAGCGGCTGGTCGGATTCGATCGTGACGCGCGTGTAATCGCGTGCGGGCCACACGCGCACGCCGAGCACCGACGACGCGTGCGCGAGCCGCGGCGCGACGAGACCGAGCACCAGCGTCGACGCGCCCGCGCACAGGATCTGGCGGCGCCGCCAGTTGTGCGTCGCGGTGGCCGCCGATTCGATCGAGCGGAACGGTTTGATCAACATCTTTCGAGACATGCCTTTCCTGAAGCGCTGTACGCCCGGACGGTGAGGGCGCGGCCGTCGCCATCCACGTCGAGCGAGAAAACCAGATCGGGTACGCCGAGCAGCGTGCCCGCCTGTTGCGGCCATTCGACGAGGCAGATCGCGCTGGAATTGAAATATTCGCGAAAGCCTGCGTCGGACCATTCGGTCGGATCGTTGAAACGATACAGATCGAAGTGATAGACCTCGAGTTCCCCATCGTCGCGTTCGAGCGCATACGGCTCGACGAGCGTATAGGTCGGACTGCGCACGCGCCCCGTGTGGCCGAGGCCGCGCAGGATCGCGCGCACGAGGGACGTCTTGCCCGCGCCGAGATCGCCGACCAGCTGGATCTGCAGCCCGTCGAACGCATGCGCGCGGGCGAGCTCGGTGCGCGCCGCGTCGAGCGCGTGCGCGAAGCGGGTGCCGAAGGCCTCGGTCGCCGCTTCGTCGGCGAGCGCGATCACGCGCTCCGCGAGCAGGGCGGGCAGCATGGCGTCGTGAGGCGATTGGCTGGGCGTGGCTGGCATTCTCGTAAAATAGTGCGATGAACCGATTACCGGAACTCGCCGCATCCGACAGGCCTTCGACTCGTGCCGAAGGCGCGGCACCGTGCGCGCTCGACGATGCGGCGTTGACTGCGCTCGCCGCGCGCATCAGGGCGTGGGGGCGCGAATTGGGTTTCGGGGCGATCGGCATCAGCGATACCGATCTCTCGGATGCCGAAGCAGGCCTCGCCGCCTGGCTGGAAGCCGGATACCACGGCGAAATGGATTATATGGCGAAACATGGGATGAAACGCGCGCGTCCGGCCGAACTTGTGGCCGGTACGCGACGCGTGATCTCCGCCCGGCTCGCCTATCTGCCGGCCGAAACGCTCGCCCCCGACGCACCCGGCGGCGAGCCGGGCGCGCTCGCGCTGCACGACTGGCGCGCGCGCGAACGCGCCCGGCTCGACGATCCGCAGGCGGCCGTCGTGTCGATCTACGCACGCGGTCGCGACTATCACAAGGTGCTGCGTAACCGCCTGCAGACGCTCGCCGAGCGCATCGAGCAGGAGATCGGCGCGTTCGGTTTCCGCGTGTTCACCGATTCGGCGCCCGTACTCGAGGTCGAGCTCGCGCAGAAGGCCGGTGTCGGCTGGCGCGGCAAGCACACGCTGCTGCTGCAGCGCGATGCGGGCTCGCTGTTCTTCCTCGGCGAGATCTACGTCGACGTTCCGCTGCCGACCGACGCGCACACGTCCCCCGACACCGCACCCGAGACGCCCGGCGCGCACTGCGGCAGCTGCACGCGCTGCATCGGCGCCTGCCCGACCGGCGCGATCGTCGAGCCGTACCGCGTCGACGCGCGCCGCTGCATCTCGTACCTGACGATCGAACTGAAAGGCAGCATCCCCGAGCCGCTGCGGCCGATGATCGGCAATCGCGTGTACGGCTGCGACGATTGCCAGCTCGTGTGCCCGTGGAACAAGTTCGCGCAGGCCGCGCCCGTCGCCGATTTCGATGTGCGGAACGGCCTCGACCGCGCGACGCTCGTCGAGCTGTTTGCATGGGATGCGGACGCGTTCGATACGCGGATGCAGGGCAGCGCGATCCGGCGCATCGGCTACGAAAGCTGGCTGCGCAATCTCGCGGTCGGGCTCGGCAATGCGCTGCGCGCGGACCCGGGCCGGCTCGCGCCGCAGGCGCGCGATGCGATCGTCGCCGCATTGCGCGCGCGGGCCGACGATCCGTCGCCGGTCGTGCGCGAGCATGTCGAATGGGCGCTGCGTGCCGCGTGAAGGCGGCGTAAAGTGTCGTCGGCGCGCGGCCGTGTCGCGTGCACCCATCGGTCAGGAGAGGGCCATGTTCAATGCAGTTATCGACGCGCCGTTCGGCAAGGTCGGCATCCGCACGGATGCCGCGGTGGTGCGCGAGATCGTCTATCTGCCCGAATCGGTGAAGTCGGTCGATCCGGATTCGCCGCTCGCGAAGCGCGCGGTCAAGCAGATCGAACGTTATTTCGAGCGCGCGTCGGCGCGCTTCGACCTGCCGCTCGCCGAGGTCGGCAGCGCGTTCCAGCACCGCGTGTGGGACGTGATCAGTGAGATCCCGCCCGGTACGGTGCTGACCTACGGCCAGGTCGCGAAGCGGATCGGCAGCGCGCCGCGCGCGGTCGGCCAGGCGTGCGGCGCGAACTACTTCCCGCTCGTGATCCCGTGCCATCGCGTCGTCGCGGCGGGCGGCCTCGGCGGTTTCGCGAACCATGACGACAACGGTTATTACCAGAAAGTGAAGCGCTGGCTGCTGGCGCACGAAGGCGTGCCGTACTGATGAGTGAATCGCTGATTTCCCCCGAAGCCGACGGCGATGCTGCTGCGGCGTCCCCCGCGCTGCTGGCGAGCCGCGCATCGATCGACGTGTTTTGCGATGCGCTGTGGCTCGAGCACGGGCTCGCACGCAACACGCTCGACGCGTACCGGCGCGATCTGGTGCTGTTTTCCCAATGGTTGGCAGAGACGCACGATGCGCCGCTCGATGCGGTCGACGAAGCGATGGTGACGGGCTACATCGCTGCGCGCAGCGACGGCAAGGCGACGTCGTCGAACCGGCGGCTGTCCGTGTTCCGGCGCTATTACGGCTGGGCCGTGCGCGAGCACCGAGCGAGCGCCGACCCGACGCTGCGGATCCTGTCCGCGAAACAGGCCGCCCGGTTTCCGTCGACATTGTCGGAGGCGCAGGTCGAGGCGCTGCTCGGCGCGCCCGACATCGGCACGCCGCTTGGCCTGCGCGATCGCACGATGCTCGAGCTGATGTACGCGAGCGGATTGCGCGTGAGCGAACTCGTGATGTTGAAGACCGTCGAGGTCGGGCTCAACGAGGGCGTCGTGCGCGTGATGGGCAAGGGCTCGAAGGAGCGGCTCGTGCCGTTCGGCGAAGTCGCGCACGGGTGGATCGAGCGCTACCTGCGCGAGGCGCGGCCGGCGCTGCTCGGCGCGCGCGCGGCCGACGCGCTGTTCGTGACCGCACGCGGTGACGGGATGACGCGCCAGCAGTTCTGGAACATCATCAAGCGTCACGCGCAGCATGCGGACGTGCGCGCGCACCTGTCGCCGCACACGCTGCGGCACGCGTTCGCGACGCACCTGCTGAACCATGGCGCCGACCTGCGCGTCGTGCAGCTGCTGCTCGGTCACAGCGACATCTCGACCACGCAGATCTATACACACGTTGCGCGCGAGCGGTTGAAGTCGCTGCACGCGCAACACCATCCGCGCGGTTAGCGCATCCGGCGCGGCGCGGGCCGTGTCACGTGCAACGGCCGGCCCGAGTCAGACCAGCTCGCGCAGCTTGTGTTTCAGCACCTTGCCCGTCGATGCGGCCGGCAGCGCGTCGAGTACACGGATGTGCGCGGGGCGTTTGTAAGGCGCGAGCCGTTCCCCGCACCATGCGTGCAACGCCGCTTCGTCCGCCGTCGCGCCGGGCACCAGCTCGACGAACGCGAGCACTTCCTCGTTGCCTTCGACCGCGCGGCCGATGACGGCCGCCTGCACGACGTCCGGATGCGCGTTCAGCACCTGCTCGACTTCGACCGGATAGACGTTGAAGCCCGACCGGATGATCAGCTCCTTGCTGCGGCCCGCGATCGTCACCGCGCCGTCCACCTCCTGCCGCGCGAGATCGCCGGTGCTCAGCCAGCCATCCGGCGACACGGCCGCACGCGTGGCGTCCGCGTTGCGGTAGTAGCCGAGCATCACGTTCGGCCCGCGCACGCGGATCTCGCCGACTTCGCCTGGCGGCACGTCGGTGCCGTCCGGCGCGACGATCCGCATCTCCACCCCGGGAATCGGCACGCCGACCGAGCTGTCGGTGCGCGGCGCGTCGAGCGGCGTCTGCGTGATCGTCGGGCTGCTTTCGGTCATCCCGTAGCCGTTGTGCAGCGGCACGCCGTACAGGCGCTCGACACGCGCCTTCAGGTTCGCGTCGAGCGGCGAGCCGCCCGAATACGCGAAGCGCAGGCGCGGCGCGCGCCACGCGTGGCCGTGCGTGTGCAGGTGTTCGAGCAGCTTCGCGTGCATCGCGGGCACGCCCTGGAAGATCGTGACGCCTTCATCGGCAAGCGCGACGCGCACGGCTTCCGGCGCGAAGCGCGGCGCGAGCCGCAGCGTCGCACCCGAGTACAGGCTGCCGAGGCAAACCGACGCGAGCCCGTACACGTGCGACACGGGCAGCACGGTGTAGACGATGTCGTCGGGCGACACGCGGCGCAACGTGCTCGATGTCGCCGCGATGAACAGCAGGTTGCGATGCGACAGCATCACGCCCTTCGGCGTGCCGGTCGTGCCGGTCGTGTAGATCAGCGCCGCGCATTGCGCGGCACCGTCGGCGGCGACCGGTTCGCCCGGCGCGCTCGCGTCGACGCGATACGACCACGCGCCGATGTCGACCGGCAGCGCGCCGGCAGGCGTCGCGCCGTGCCGCTCGGCATGCGTGCGTGCGTCGGGCGATGCGTCGGTGGTGAACGCGATCAGCTTCGGCCGCGCGTGCGCGGCGATCGCGTCGAGCTCGCTGGCGGACAACCGTGCGTTCGACACGAGCGCCCACGCGTCGAGGCGGGCGACCGCGAACAGCAGCACGATCTGCGCGACGCAGTTTTCGGCGACGATCATCACGCGGTCGCCGCCTTGCACGCCGAGATTGGCGAGCAGCGCGGCGGCCGCATCGACGGCCTGCGACAGGTCGCCGTACGACAGGCGGCGCGCGTCCTCGATCAGCGCCGGATGGGCTGGCGCCTGCGCGGCCCAGCGTGCGGGCACGTCGGCGATGCGGCGAGGCAGCGCTGCTAGCAGTGCATCGACGTCGAGCGGCTCGGACGAGCGGGAGGGCGAGGTCATGGCGTCTCCAGAAGAGGGGCCGGGCGGCGGCCGACGAGGTTTGCGAACGATCGTGCCATGACGGCGCGTGCGCCACAATCGGCCATTCGGGCAATAGCGCTTCGCGATGTCCGCAATGATGATGGACGGAATCGTTGCGGCGACGCAGCAGGCCGCCCGGCGAAAAACGGGCCGCGAGTATACCGCCGGTGCGAACGCGACGGCGCCATTGCGCGCCCGACGGTCGTTCACCATTAAAATGCCGTCATGAGCAAATCCAGGCATGTGTCCGAAACCCCTGCAACCCAATTGCTGCGCCGCCACGGCGTTGCGTTCGGCGAGCACCCGTACGACTACGTCGAGCACGGCGGCACCGGCGAATCGGCGCGCCAGCTCGGCGTCGACGAGCACAGCGTCGTGAAGACGCTCGTGATGGAAGATGAACACGCGAAGCCGCTGATCGTGCTGATGCACGGCGACCGCACCGTATCGACGAAGAACCTCGCGCGGCAGATCGGCGCGAAGCGCGTCGAGCCGTGCAAGCCCGAGGTCGCGAACCGCCATTCCGGCTATCTCGTCGGCGGCACGTCGCCGTTTGGCACGCGCAAGACGATGCCCGTCTACGTCGAGGCGACGATCCTCGAATTGCCGACGATCTACCTGAACGGCGGCCGTCGCGGCTACCTCGTCAGCCTCGCGCCGGCCGTGCTCACGTCGCTGCTCGGCGCGCAGCCTGTACAGTGCGCCAGTGTTGACTGAGGGTTTCACCTTCGTGGCAGGCCGCGCGCGTTCGGTAGAATGGGCGCCGTTTCGGCTTGCCCCGCGCAGCCGTCCCTTTACCGATACGTTGAAAGAAGAGTCCTCCGCATGCAGATCCTGCTCGCCGCCCTCGTTGCCTACCTGATCGGTTCGGTGTCGTTCGCCGTCGTCGTCAGTGGCGCGATGGGCCTGGCCGACCCGCGTTCGTACGGGTCGAAGAATCCCGGCGCGACCAACGTGCTGCGCAGCGGCAACAAGAAGGCCGCGATCCTGACGCTCGTCGGCGATGCGTTCAAGGGCTGGCTCGCCGTCTGGCTCGCCCGGCATTTCGGGCTGCCCGACGTCGCGGTCGCATGGGTCGCGATCGCCGTGTTCCTCGGCCACCTGTATCCGGTGTTCTTCCGCTTCCAGGGCGGCAAGGGCGTCGCGACCGCGGCCGGCGTGCTGCTCGCCGTGCACCCGGTGCTCGGGCTCGCGACCGCGCTGACCTGGCTGATCGTCGCGTTCTTCTTCCGCTATTCGTCGCTCGCGGCGCTGGCGGCGGCCGTGTTCGCGCCGGTGTTCGACGTGTTCCTGTTCGGCACGAGCCACAATCCGGTCGCGTGGGCGGTGCTCGCGATGAGCGTGCTGCTCGTGTGGCGTCACCGCGGCAACATTTCGAAGCTGCTGGCGGGGCAGGAGAGCCGGATCGGCGACAAGAAGAAGGCGGCCGCGGACGGCGGCGCGCAGGACGGCGGGAAAGCCTGAGGAAGTGCGGCGCTTGCCGCATGCCGGGCGCGCCGCTTATGCGGGGCCCGGCAGGATGACGTGACGGATCGCCTGGCGATCAGTCGCGGAAGTTGTTGAAGTCGAGCGGCGTGTCGGTCACGTCCTTGCGCAGCATCGCGATCACGCTCTGCAGGTCGTCGCGCTTCGTGCCGTTCACGCGCACCGCGTCGCCCTGGATGCTCGCCTGCACCTTGATCTTGCTGTCCTTCACGAGGCGCACGATCTTCTTCGCGAGATCGCCGGTCACGCCCTTCTTCACGGTGACGATCTGCTTGACCTTGTCGCCGCCGATCTTCTCGACCTTGCCGTAGTCGAGGAAGCGCACGTCGACGTTGCGCTTGGCCAGCTTGCTGATCAGTACGTCCTTGACCTGGCCGAGCTTGAAATCGTCGTCGGCGAACAGCGTCAGCTCGCGTTCCTTCTGCTCGACGCGCGCGTCGGAGCCCTTGAAGTCGAAGCGCGTCGAAATTTCCTTGTTCGACTGCTCGATGGCGTTCTTCACTTCGATCATGTTCGCTTCGGAAACGACGTCGAACGATGGCATGGCATTCCTCCCTTGAGATGCGGGCACCCGGCTCGCGCGCGGGTACTCGCTATAATTGCGGACTGTTTGCCATTTTACCGATGCCCCTCCGTTTGCCCAAGGCCGGCCGTGCGCCGCCCGGGCGGACGTGACCGCGAATGCCGATGCCTCCTGACGATTCCGCCCTGTCGCTGCTTCCCGACCATCCGCTCGCCGCGCACAACACGTTCGGCATCGCCGCGACCGCGCGCTTTGCCGCGCGCATCACGCATGCGTCGCAGTTCGAGGCGCTCCATCGCGACCCGCGTGTCGCGAACCTGCCGCAGTTGGTGCTCGGCGGCGGCAGCAACGTCGTGTTCACGCGCGATTTCGACGGCGTCGTGCTGCTCGACGAGATCGCGGGCCGCCGCGTCGTGCGCGAGGACGACGACGCGTGGTACGTCGAGGCGGGCGGCGGAGAGAACTGGCACGCATTCGTCGCATGGACGCTCGAGCACGGGATGCCGGGCCTCGAGAACCTCGCGCTGATCCCGGGCACGGTCGGCGCCGCGCCGATCCAGAACATCGGCGCATACGGCCTCGAGATGAAGGCGTATTTCGACTCGCTGGTCGCGGTCGAACTGGCGACGGGGCGCAGCGAGCGCTTCGACGCCGCGCGCTGCGGGTTCGGCTACCGCGACAGCTTCTTCAAGCGGGAAGGGCGCGGCCGGTTCGCGATCGTGTCGGTGACGTTCCGGCTGCCGAAGCAATGGGCGCCACGGCTTGGCTACGCGGACGTCACGCGCGAACTCGACGCCCGTGGCATCGCACCCGATGCGGCCACCGCGCGCGACGTGTTCGACGCGGTCGTCGCGATCCGCCGCGCGAAGCTGCCCGATCCGCTGGTCCTCGGCAACGCGGGCAGTTTCTTCAAGAATCCGGTGATCGATGCCGCGCAGTTCGAGGTGGTACGCGCCCGCGCGCCCGAGGTCGTGTCGTATCCGCAGCCGGACGGGCAGGTCAAGCTCGCGGCCGGCTGGCTGATCGACCGCTGCGGCTGGAAGGGGCGCGCGCTGGGCGCGGCGGCCGTGCACGACCGCCAGGCGCTCGTGCTCGTCAATCGCGGCGGCGCGACGGGCGCCGACGTGCTCGCGCTGGCGCAGGCGATCCAGGCCGACGTGCACACGCAATTCGGCGTCGAGCTCGAGCCCGAACCGGTCTGCCTGTAACGCGGATGCCGCGCCGCGTTTCGCGCGCCCAAACAAAAAGCGCCGATCATCGATCGGCGCTTTTTTTCATCGGTTGCCGGATGCCGGCGCGTCAGTGCTTGAGGCGGCCGAGCAGCAGGAACTCCATCAGGGCCTTCTGCACGTGCAGGCGGTTTTCCGCTTCGTCCCACACGACGCTCTGCGGGCCGTCGATCACGCCGGCCGTCACTTCCTCGCCGCGGTGCGCGGGCAGGCAGTGCATGAAGAGGGCGTCCGGGTTCGCGTGGCCCATCATTTCCTCGTCGACGCACCAGTCGGCGAACGCCTGCATGCGGGCTTCGTTCTCGGCCTCGAAGCCCATGCTCGTCCACACGTCGGTGGTGACGAGATCGGCACCCTTGCACGCTTCGTTCGGATCGTCGAACACCTCGTAGAACGGCGCGCTGTCGGGCGACACGAGCTTCATGTCGAGTGCGTAGCCGGGCGGCGTGGACAGGCGCAGCTTGAAGCCGAGGATTTGCGCGGCTTCGATCCACGTGTAGAGCATGTTGTTCGCATCGCCGACCCACGCGACGGTCTTGCCGGCGATCGGGCCGCGGTGCTCGTAGTACGTGAAGATGTCGGCGAGCACCTGGCACGGGTGGTACTCGTTCGTCAGACCGTTGATCACCGGCACGCGGGAATTGTCCGCGAAGCGCTTGATGACCTCCTGCTCGAACGTGCGGATCATGATGATGTCGACCATCCGCGAGATGACCTGCGCGGAATCCTCTACCGGTTCGCCGCGGCCGAGTTGCGTGTCGCGCGTGCTCATGAACACGGCGTGGCCGCCGAGCTGGAAGATCCCGGCCTCGAACGACAGGCGCGTGCGCGTCGAGCTCTTCTCGAAGATCATCGCGAGCGTGCGGTCGTGCAGCGGGTGATAGGTCTCGTAGTTCTTGAACTTGCGCTTCAGGATACCCGTGCGTTCGAGCACGTACTCGTAGTCTTCCAGCGAGAAATCCTTGAACTGCAGGTAGTGACGAATGGTTTTGGCGGTCATGAAGCGAGATACGGCGGGTTTCACCCGGCAGCAAGGCCGGACGGCGCCACCGTCGGGTGTGGATAACTCAAAGCAGCATAAAGGATTTTCTGTGCTTTGACGAGCCGCGGAGAGAGGCGGGGCACGATCGCCGAATGCGGCAGGCGGTGCAGGAGGAGGGCTGTCGGGACGGCGCGCGATGGCGCGCTGCGGTATAATTCGAAAGTTTTCTCCAGCCCGGCAGGCAAGCCTCCTCGCGCTCTGCCGGACACAAGCCGTGCGCTGCACAAATCCGGTGCAGTCTACCGGCGGCGCGCGTCGACGTCCCGTTTTCGGGATGCCGGAATGCTTGTGCCGCCGTCCGTTTCAGCTTTGTGTTCGCGTATCCAGGCGCCGTTGCCTGGACATCGCCGGGCCGTCACTTGGGTAACCACATGGCTGAAACCCCTCCGACCGAATTCTTCATCCAGGGCATCACGAAAGACGGGAAAAAGTTTCGCCCGAGCGACTGGTCGGAACGTCTGGCCGGTGTGATGGCCTGCTTCGGGCCGGGGGCGAGCGGGCGGAACGCGCGTCTCCAGTATTCGCTCTACGTGCGTCCGACGATGCTCGGCGACCTGAAATGCGTGATCCTCGATTCCCGGCTGCGCGACGTCGAGCCGATGGCTTTCGATTTCGTGCTGAATTTCGCGAAGGACAACAACCTCGTCGTCACCGAGGCGTGCGAACTGCCGGACTACGACGCGAAGAAGTGATGCCGGCACGGGCGAGGGCGCTTGCCGCGCCCGCCCTGGCAAATGTCGTCGGCCCGCTTGATGCGCCGGCGACAGGCAACAAAAAAGCCCGCCTAAGCGGGCTTTTTTGCGATCGCAGGAAACAGGAACGCCCGCGCGAGCGGGCGCACCGGATTTACGCTGCTGCCTGCAGACCCTTGACGGCTGCGGCCAGGCGGCTCTTGCTGCGAGCGGCCTTGTTCTTGTGAACGATCTTCTTGTCGGCGATCGTGTCGATCGTCTTGACGGCAGACTTGAACAGCTCTGCAGCCTTTGCCTGGTCGCCGGCGTCGACGGCCTTGCGAACAGCCTTGATCGCGGTACGGAATTTCGAGCGCAGCGCCGAGTTGTGCGAGTTTGCCTTCGCGGCCTGGCGGGCGCGCTTGCGTGCTTGTGCGGAGTTAGCCATGACGGTTCCTTATCCTGTCCTGTTTCCAGAGCTTGGAGCCTGACGGCCAAGCGCTGCTTTTCGATCCGTCCCCTGAGAACGATTGCCCAGGGGCGCATAAAAAAACGGTGATTTTAACCGAGGCCGGGACATGAAAACGGCAGTTGCCGTGCATGTACGAGCCCAGAAACCGGCGATTATAGCAACAAAATCAAGCGAGTGGCAAGTTCAACGTGACATCCGCCGAACGGGGCGCCGAAGGCGTGTGCGCTTTTCGGCATCGGCCGCTGGCTCGGCCACGCAACGTCCGTATAATAAGCGCCCCATGAATCTATTCCGAGCCCTGCTGACGGTCAGCGGCTTCACGCTGCTGTCGCGCGTGACCGGACTGGCCCGCGAGACGCTGATCGCCCGTGCGTTCGGCGCCAGTCAATACACCGACGCGTTCTACGTCGCCTTCCGCATCCCGAACCTGCTGCGCCGCCTGTCTGCCGAAGGCGCGTTCTCGCAGGCGTTCGTGCCGATCCTCGCCGAGTTCAAGAACCAGCAGGGGCACGATGCGACGAAGGCGCTCGTCGACGCGATGTCCACCGTGCTTGCGTGGGCGCTTGCCGTGCTGTCGGTCTTCGGGATCGTCGGCGCGTCGTGGGTCGTGTTCGCGGTCGCGTCCGGCCTGCACACCGACGGGCAGGCGTTCCCGCTCGCGGTCACGATGACGCGGATCATGTTCCCGTACATCGTGTTCATCTCGCTGACGACGCTCGCGTCCGGCGTGCTGAACACGTACAAGAGCTTCTCGCTGCCCGCGTTCGCGCCGGTGCTGCTCAACGTCGCGTTCATCGCCGCGGCCGTGTTCGTCGCGCCGCACCTGAAGGTGCCGGTGTTCGCGCTCGCATGGGCGGTCATCGTCGGCGGCGTGCTGCAGTTCCTCGTGCAGCTGCCGGGCCTGAAGAAGATCGACATGGTGCCGCTGATCGGCCTCAACCCGCTGCGCGCGCTGCGCCACCCCGGCGTGAAGCGCGTGCTCGCGAAGATGGTGCCCGCGACCTTCGCGGTGTCGGTCGCGCAACTGTCGCTGATCATCAACACCAACATCGCGTCGCGGCTCGGGCAGGGTGCCGTGTCGTGGATCAACTACGCCGACCGCCTGATGGAATTCCCGACGGCGCTGCTCGGCGTCGCGCTCGGCACGATCCTGCTGCCGAGCCTGTCGAAGGCGCACGTCGATGCCGATTCGCATGAGTATTCGGCGCTGCTCGACTGGGGGCTGCGCGTCACGTTCCTGCTTGCGGCACCGAGCGCGCTCGCGCTGTTCTTCTTCGCGACGCCGCTCACCGCGACTCTCTTCAATTACGGCAAGTTCGACGCGCATACCGTCACGATGGTCGCGCGCGCACTCGCGACCTACGGGATCGGCCTGGTCG
Organism: Burkholderia sp. Ac-20345; assembly: GCF_017104825.1. Classification (NCBI taxonomy): domain Bacteria; kingdom Pseudomonadati; phylum Pseudomonadota; class Betaproteobacteria; order Burkholderiales; family Burkholderiaceae; genus Burkholderia; species Burkholderia sp. Ac-20345. The sequence continues at coordinate 33,237 of NZ_JAAGPO010000089.1, forward strand.
GCATCATCCTGATCAAGATTCTCGCGCCGGGCTTTTATGCGAAGCAGGACATCAAGACGCCCGTGAAGATCGCGATCGGCGTGCTGATCGTCACGCAGATCTCGAACTACGTGTTCGTGCCGCTGATCGGCCACGCGGGCCTGACGCTGAGCATCGGCGTCGGCGCGTGCCTGAACTCGCTGCTGCTGTTCATCGGGTTGCGCAAGCGCGGCATCTACCAGCCGTCGCCGGGCTGGCTGCGCTTCTTCGTGCAGCTGATCGGCGCGACGCTCGTGCTCGCGGGCCTGATGCACTGGCTGTCGATCAGCTTCGACTGGACCGGGATGCGTGCACAGCCGCTCGATCGCATTGCGCTGATGGCTGCGTGCCTCGTGGTGTTCGCTGCACTATATTTCGGTATGTTGTGGGTGATGGGCTTCAAATACGCTTATTTCAGAAGGCGCGCCAAGTGACGACCGCAATGACCCGCGTCCTCGACTACTTCAGCACGCTCGTGGCAGACGACGACAGCCTGCCCGTCACGGAAGCGGCGCTGTCGCTGGCGCAGGACGCGTATCCCGACCTCGACCTGCAGGGCACGCTGGCCGAACTCGACATGCTGGCGGCGCGGCTGAGCCGGCGGCTGACGGACGATGCGGACCTGAAGGGCCGCGTCGCCGCACTGAACGACTTCTTCTTCCGCGAGCTCGGCTTCGCGTGCAATCACAACGATTACTACGACCCCGATAACAGCCACCTGAACGCCGTGCTGAAGCGGCGGCGCGGGATCCCGATCTCGCTGTCGGTGCTGTACCTGGAGCTCGCCGAGCAGATCGGCGTGCCGGCGCGCGGCGTGTCGTTCCCCGGCCATTTCCTACTGCGCGTCACGCTGCCGGACGGCGACCTGATCATCGATCCGGCCAACGGCCATTCGCTGTCCGAGGCCGAGATGGTCGAGATGCTCGAGCCGTACGTCGCGCGTGCGGCCGGTGCGGTCGACAGCGCGTTGCGCGCGCTGCTGCAGCCGGCGACGAGCCGCGAGATCATCGCGCGGATGCTGCGCAACCTGAAGACGATCTATCTTCAGACGGAACGCTGGCAGCGGCTGCTCGCGGTGCAGCAGCGGCTCGTGATCCTGCTGCCCGAGCACCTCGACGAAGTCCGCGACCGCGGTTTCGCGTACGCGCGGCTCGATTACCTGCGCCCCGCGCTCGAGGATCTCGAGCAGTATCTCGGCGAGCGGCCGGACGCGGACGACGCCACCGTTGTCGAATCGCAGGTGACCGAATTGCGGCAGCGGATGCAGCGCGACGGCGAGGACTGAGCCGCCGCGACGCTGCCGGAACCCTGAATGAAAGAACGCCCGCATTGCGGGCGTTTTTTTCATACTTATTTCGGCTGCATCCGGATCGCGCCGTCGAGGCGGATCACCTCGCCGTTGAGCATCGGATTCTCGACGATCTGGCGCACCAGCAGCGCGTACTCGGCCGGTTTGCCGAGCCGCGGCGGGAACGGCACCATCGCGCCGAGCGCGTCCTGCACGTCCTGCGGCATGCCGAGCAGCATCGGCGTCTCGAACAGGCCGGGCGCGATCGTCATCACGCGGATGCCGTTGCGCGACAGGTCGCGTGCGATCGGCAGCGTCATGCCCGCGACGCCGGCTTTCGACGCCGCGTACGCGGCCTGGCCGATCTGTCCGTCGAATGCGGCAACCGACGCGGTGCTGACGATCACGCCGCGCTCGCCGTCCGCGGTCGGCTCGGTGGCGGCCATCGCGGCGGCCGCGAGCCGGATCATGTTGAACGTGCCGACGAGGTTCACGTTGATCGTCTTCGCGAACACGTCGAGCGGATGCGGGCCGTCCTTGCCGACGGTCTTCGCGGCGGGCGCGATGCCTGCGCAGTTCACGAGGCCGCGCAGCGTGCCGGCGCGTGTCGCCGCGCTGACGGCTGCCTGCGCGTCGGCCTCGCTCGACACGTCGCAGTGCACGAAGATGCCGCCCAGCTCGGTCGCGAGCGCCGTGCCCGCCGCGTCGTTCAGGTCGGCGAGCACGACGGTGCCGCCTGCCTGCGCGAGCATCCGCGCCGTGCCGGCGCCGAGGCCCGATGCGCCGCCCGTGATCAGAAACACGTTGCCGCGAATGTCCATGACTGTCTCCTTTGTCGACCGCCCTTAGCGCTTCAGCGCTTAGGGCGGTCCCATGCCAAGGCGGTCGACCGCCCTTGGTGCTTTAGCGCTTGGGGCGGACCCATGCAAGCTGGCCGGCCGACGTTGGCGCTTCGGCGCCTGTTGCGGTTCCGCATAAAGCGGTTGCCTGGTTCGATGCCGCGCGATCGGTTGAAATGCCTGCGCCCCGGTAACAGGGGCGCCCGCACCCGATCGATTGTACGGGGCGCCTTCGCGCGGCGGCGAGACTGGAACGGTCGTGCGAATTCCGCCCGGGCAAAAAAAAGCCGCCCGGAAAGGGCGGCTTGCGGGTGCGCGACGCGCTGCTTACTTCAGTGCGCCAAACGCGCGCTCGCGGATTTCCTCGACGCTGCCGAGGCCCGAGATCTTGCGATACTGCGGAGCCTTCAGGCCGTTTTCCTCGCCACGCTGCGCCCAGTCGCCGTAGTACGTGATCAGCGGCTTGGTTTGCGCTTCGTACACTTCGAGACGCTTCTTGACGGTTTCTTCCTTGTCGTCGTCGCGCTGGACCAGCGGCTCGCCCGTCACGTCGTCGTGGCCTTCGACCTTCGGCGGGTTGAACTTGACGTGGTACGTGCGGCCCGATGCCGGGTGCGTGCGGCGCCCGCTCATGCGCTCGATGATTTCCGAGAACGGAACATCGATTTCGAGCACGTAGTCGATCGCGACGCCGGCTTCCTTCATTGCGTCAGCCTGCGCGATCGTGCGCGGGAAACCGTCGAACAGATAACCGTTCGCGCAGTCGGATTCCTTCAGGCGCTCCTTGACGAGACCGATGATCAGCGCGTCCGGCACCAGCTTGCCGGAGTCCATGTAGCCCTTTGCCTCGACGCCGAGCGGCGTGCCGGCCTTCACGGCCGCGCGCAGCATGTCGCCCGTCGAGATTTGCGGGATGCCGAATTTTTCCTTGATGAAGTTTGCCTGGGTGCCCTTTCCCGCGCCGGGCGCGCCCAACAGGATCAAACGCATGGTGATATCTCCAGTATGTAGATTCGTGTGGCGAGACGCAAAAAGCGCCGGCGACGGCGTGCGCGGGGCTTGCCTGGCGCGCGGCGGACCGGTCTGATGCGGCGCGTCGGGTTGAGCGACGCGCGGCTGCCGGCAGGGCCGCGGGCGGGGTCAAGCGAGGACGCGCTGGTCGCGGACGGCTCGCACAATCACCTGATTATGCCACGGGTTATTTTGAACCCGGCTGAAAAAGGGCCTGCACGCGTGCGAGATCGGCCGGCGTGTCGATCCCGGCTTCGGGCGCGGACTCGGTGATCAGCACTGCGATACGCTCGCCGTGCCACAGCGCGCGCAGCTGTTCGAGCTGCTCGGCCTGCTCGATCGGCGCCTGCGCGAGCGTCGGATACGTGCGCAGGAAACGCGCGCGATATGCATAGAGGCCGATGTGCCGGTAGACCGGGAAAGCGGGCGCAGGCATGGCCGCGACGTCGGGCCAGTGCGGCTGGTACGCGTCCCGGCTCCACGGAATCGGCGCGCGCGAGAAGTACAGCGCGACGCTCTGCGCGTCGAGCGCGACCTTCACGACGTTCGGGTTGAACACGTCGGCCGCGTCGTGGATCGGGTGGGCGGCGGTCGCAATCGCGCAGGCCGGGTGTGCGGCGAGGTGCGACGCTACGTCGCGCACCAGCACGGGGTCGATCAGCGGCTCGTCGCCCTGCACGTTGACGACGACGGTGTCGTCGCTCCACCCGAACGTCGCCGCGACTTCCGCGAGCCGGTCGGTGCCGGACGGATGGTCGGCGCGCGTCAGCACCGCTTCGAAGCCGTGATCGCGCGCCGCATCGAGCACGCTCTGCGCGTCGGATGCGACCAGCACCTGCTGCGCGCCCGCTTCGCGCGCACGCTCGGCGACGCGCACGACCATCGGCTTGCCGCCGAGATCGGCGAGCGGCTTGTTCGGGAGCCGCGTCGACGCGAGCCGGGCGGGAATGACGGCGATGAAGGGTTGCGGGTGAGTCATCGGGGAGGGCGGTGAAAAGAGCGGAGCGGGCGGCGCGTCTGGCGCGGGTCGCCCGGCGGGGGTCGGCGCCTGGCCGCGGACGCGCCGCGGCTCGGACCGGGTCGGGCTGCTTAGCGGCCGGCCGGGTCGACCGGCGTGCCTTCGACGGTCTGGCGCGCTTCGTCGACCAGCATCACGGGGATGCCGTCGCGGATCGGGTAGGCGAGCTTGTCCGCGTTGCAGATCAGCTCCTGCGCGGCACGGTCATAGTGGAGCGGGCCTTTGCAGATAGGGCACACAAGGATTTCAAGCAGGCGAGCGTCCACGGAGTTTCTCCACAACGAGGGCAATGAGGCGAGGGTCGAGCGCGGCTTCGACGGGGACAACCCACAGTCGAGCGTCGCGCCAGGAAGCGCCCAATTTTACTGCATCCTTCTCGGTGATCAGGATCGCATCGACGGCATCGTCGACGAACGGATTGTCGGCGAACGCGTAGTGGTCAGGCAGCGCGCGCGTCGCGGGTGCGAGACCGGCCGCGCGCAGCGTCGCGAAGAAGCGTTCCGGCGCGCCGATGCCGGCGGCGGCGAGCACGCGCTCGTGCGCGAATTGCGACAGCGGGCGGCGCAGCGCGGGCTGGTCGAGGTGCCACGCGGCGCCCGGCGTGAGCGCGAGTGAATAGGTGTCGGGCCACGGCGGCAGCGCGCCGCTGTACGGATAGTTGACGAGCGTGGCGTCGCGGTGCCGCGACAGCGGCTCGCGCAACGGCCCGGCCGGCAGCAGGAAGCCGTTGCCGCCGAGCCGGTGGTCGAACACGACGAGCTCGACCGTGCGCGCGAGGCGGTAGTGCTGCAGGCCGTCGTCGCTGACGATCACGTCGACGTCCGGATGCGCGGCGCGCAGCGCCTGCGCGGCCGCGACGCGATCGGGACAGACCCAGACGGGCGCGCCGGTGCGGCGTGCGATCAGGAGCGGTTCGTCGCCGCCCGCGCTGGCGCGCGACGCGGCCGTGACGGCGGTCGGCGCCTTCACGTTCGCGCCGTAGCCGCGCGACACGATGCCGGGCGTGAAGCCGGCCGCCCGCAGCGCGTCGACGAGTGCGATCACGGTCGGCGTCTTGCCGGTGCCGCCGACGGTCACGTTGCCGACCACGACGACGGGCACGCCGATGTCGACCGGCTTCTTCCAGCCCTGTGCGTAGGCGGTGCGCCGCAGCGCCGCGCACAGGCCGAACACGCATGCGAAAGGCGTGAGCGCCCACGCGAGCGCGCCGCGGCGCTGCCATTCGCGCGTCAGGCGCGCTTCGAGCCGGGCGAGCGGGCCGTCGGGCGCGCTCATCGGGCCGGGCGCGGCAGGTCGTGCGCCGCGGCGTGGGACGGATTCGTCAAGGCGGATTCTCCGTTGGGCGGCGCATGCCGCGGGGTCTGCGGAAGGCGGCACTCTAGCGCGCCGCAGGCGGGCGCGGCAAGCGCGACCGGCCGCCGCAGCCTACGGGGCCGGATCGCGGCGGCTTGTGGATAACTCTGTGAAAAACTCCCCGCTCGATGGTGTCAAACGCCCGCCGGGTGGGCCTTGAATCGGATGAGAATCATTCAGAAAGGTTTAAAAATATATAAAAATCAATGTGTTATGGGGAATTGTCTGGATTTTTCAGCGGTTTTCACGCGTTTTAGACCGATGATTGCCAAAGTGTGGACACCTTCCGAAGGTCACCGCGCATGCGTCCGCCGCTGGACGTCGCGCGCGTGTCGGACTATCGTGTCGCCGCCAGCAATCATCCGAGCGTCCATGCCTTCCGACACCCCATTTGCCGCACCGGGCGCGACCCGCGGCGGCGACGAAGTGATTCCCGTTTCAGCGCTCAATCGCGCGATTTCGACGATGCTCGAGCGCTCGTTTCCGCTGCTGTGGATTTCGGGCGAAGTGTCGAATTTCACGCGCGCCGCGAGCGGCCACTGGTATTTCTCGATCAAGGACCAGCAGGCGCAGATGCGCTGCGTGATGTTCCGCGGCCGCGCGCAATATGCGGAGTTCACGCCGCGCGAAGGCGACCGGATCGAAGTACGCGCGGTCGTCACGATGTACGAGCCGCGCGGCGAAGTGCAGCTCAACGTCGAGGCCGTGCGGCGCACGGGCCAGGGGCGCCTGTACGAGGCGTTCCTGCGGCTGAAGGCGCAGCTCGAGAGCGAGGGATTGTTTGCGCCCGAACGCAAGCGGCCGCTGCCGGCCCACCCGCGCGCGATCGGCATCGTCACGTCGCTGCAGGCAGCCGCGCTGCGCGATGTGCTGACCACGCTTGCCCGCCGCGCGCCGCACATTCCGGTGATCGTCTATCCGGCGCCCGTGCAGGGTGCCGGTTCCGCTGAAAAGCTCGTCGCGGCCGTCGAGGCCGCGAATGCGCGCCGCGAGGTCGACGTGCTGCTGGTCTGTCGCGGCGGCGGTTCGATCGAGGATCTATGGTCGTTCAACGACGAGGCGCTGGCGCGCGCGATCGCGGCGAGCGAGCTGCCGGTCGTCAGCGGCG
>NZ_JAAGPO010000090.1:0-270 GCF_017104825.1 Burkholderia sp. Ac-20345
GATCTATCGTGTAGATCTAGGTGGTGGCGGTATCATTAAAAAAAAAAAAAAAAAAAAAATAGAAGAGCCACACAATTTTTAATAAATGCCATAAGTCGTGTCTTCCATACGTCTACAGCTTATCACCTACCTACTTCTTACATCGTACTGTCGCGTCCTTTTCGTGTACAACCATCTCTGTCTCTCGAATGTGCTCATTTACCACTGTGTCCTATGCGCCTTGTATTTTTTGCTCGTGTGTCACCACGATACAATATGACACACACTTGT